>JBPXJX010000747.1:0-2794 GCA_051715525.1 Bacteroidales bacterium | reverse complement strand
TTAGTTGAGAAAGGTGAACAATGGTTAAGATTACCTGCATCGGTAAAAGTGAAACTTGCAGTAGCCAATGGGTTAACAGTGATATTTTTGGTTAAATTATCGGTACAACCAGCAGCATTCCTTGCCTCTAAACGAATTGGAATAATCCTTGGAACATTAGTAACCGTAGGGTTGTTAAACGATTGCGCAGGAATATTGTCTGTTGTTGCATATAATGCCCCATCGATATACCATTGGAACAAACTTGATCCTAGCGATGATGCATTAATAAAGTTCACTCCCAAGGGTGAACATCCCATCTCGTTATCGGCAACAAATTGTGCATCCACAAAAGGCTGAACTGTAATTGGCTGTGTTTGAGTAGTCAAGCAACCATACTGGTTATTAGCAGTAAAGGATGCTGTTTTATTAACTAATACTCCACCAAAATTATCAAAAGTATAAGTGGCTATCTTTGTATTATTAAATGCATTTCCATCTATAAGCCAATGGTAAATGGTTGCGTTGGTAGTAGTTGCTGCAAAATCCATGTTTAATGGAGAACAACCTAGCCCATTCCCGTGGTTATCTAAATTAAAGGTGTTAATTTGTGCCTTAGGAAATACGTTGATAGTTCGTATAATCTGATCGGTACAACCCCAAGTATTGGATACCCTTAATCGAATTGGAATAGTCATTACTGTGTTTGTAACTGTTGGGTTGGTGTAAAGTCTAGTTCCACTTCCCTCTCCGGTAAAGTCGTCAACTCCATCGCCAAGATCCCTATCCCATGTATATTGAGATATTCCACCTCGGCTATCATTAATAATATCTACGCTTAAAGGAGAGCAGCCTTCAATCGTATTAATCACAAAACTTGCTTTGATAAAGGGTTGAACAGTAATGTTTACGTTATTACTATCTTTACAAACATTCCATTGGTCAACAATTTTCACCTTTGATGTAAAAACTTGTGAAACAGGGTTAATATTATTAAAAACATGAATGGGGTTAAGTACAGCAGCCGAACCACCATCACCAAAGTCCCAAGTAATTGAAGCAGTTCCTGTATAACCAGTGGCATTTGCAAAAAGTTGAGTGCTTAATGGGTTGCACCCATTATTAACTGATACTGTGGGGGCTACATCAACGGAAGGGTAAACAACAATGCTCATACTATCCACAGCGCTACAACTTGGCGATTCAACAAGTAAGTTAACAATATATGTAATTGGTGCAGCAGTGGCATTTGTAAATGTATGCGATGCTTTATGGGCGTCGATGGGTAATGGAACTGCCAGTAGATTGCTCGTTTTAAATAGAGTACCAGGGTTGGGAGTTCCTCTAACCTTCCAATACCAGTATAGTTTAGTAGGTCCTCCTGTTGAGGTATTTGTAAAAGTTACAGGTAAACTTCCACAACCATAAGTTGTGTCGGCTGTAAATGATGGTGTTAAAGGTGCAGAAACATTCACTTTAACATAAGCAGAGTCTTTAAGGTTACATGCACCTTTAGCAACTACTTTATATTTTGTTGAAACGGTTGGGAATATAACATTAGGGTTGTAAATATTAGGATCGTCGAGAAAATCGATTGGCGACCATGTAAACTTTGTGCCTCCATTGGCATAAAGTTGAGTACTAGCACCATAGCAAAGTTTAATTTCAGGACTCACAGAAGGCCCAACCGTACCATCAACCTTAAACTGGTTAAAGTTAGAGAAATAGCCGTAAAAAGCGTCGTTATTTGTATACCCGTTAATTACACCTAGGTGAAATACATTTTCATCATTTACTAAAAGATATGCAACTCCTGATAATAGCGCACTTGCGTTAATACGTGCGTAGCTCCAATTACTATAGGGGGCTCCAGTCTCGGGTAAAGCGTTAAAATTAGCTGGGTTGTTTATTGCAGCAAGCACTCCAGTTTCAGCAGCCAGTGTAACATCAAGGTTATTCTTTTTTAGTTTAAACTTTCCAATAGCAGAGTTCCAGACTAAAATATTAAGGTAGAAATCATAAGGAGCTCCTTTAGTCCTATTAAATGCCACCTTGCCAGATCCAGTACAGTTGGATATTGTTGGGATAAGCGCGCCCGCCTTTTGGCGGCCAGCTCCTGACATATGGTAAACATAAACAGGTTTATCTGATTTAACAGTTGCAACCCTATACCCGCTATTATTCATTGAAAAGTCCTGAGAACCACCAACTCCAATAGTGAATGAGGTAGTTGATGCAGTGGGTGCTGTTTTAACTGTAACATTCGTTCCGGCTTGTGTTCCAACAATAAAAATGGCATCTTCATTCTCAGTTGCAGAAAATCCAACTCCCTGAATAACTGAATAATCAGTTCCGATTAGGTCATCTCCATTCTTATCCTTAATTGGAACTAGCTGGTCAGTTACATAGTCTGGGTTACCAGAAAAGTTTGATTGTACGAGGTCATCATGAGATATAACTGAAATTGGGGCACCGCTTCCATCGGTTTGGTCAACTTCTACATAAGAACCAGCTAATCGTAATGCTTTATTAAAAGTTGTTTGATACTGCATACCTGCTTTATTCTCGTAAGGAGTAATAATAGAGGTCTCGCCAGCATTTAGCCAAATGGTATGAATCCCTGCTGGTTTAGAGCCTGATCCTCTTACCCAAATGGGAACTGCAGTGGTTACCTTTATTTTTGTATTATCTTCTGTTGCAACAATATCAATTGAGCTATATGGTCGATAGTTATAATTATAGGTAGCCGTGTTATTAGTAGTTTGGAAGGGAACAAAAAACTGTGTTCCAAGTGCATTTCTACCTTTAAGGGAAA
>JBPXJX010000746.1:0-1095 GCA_051715525.1 Bacteroidales bacterium | reverse complement strand
ACTTCTCATGATTGGAATGCCCCTGAAATCGACAATTAGATCTTGATAGCCAAAAGTTGTACCTCTTTCGGTTAAGAATACTCTATTATTTCCTGCTTCAACAACCTTTTTTGCTGCAAATTGCATTGAGTCAGGAGCAAGGAATTGTCCTTTTTTGATATTTACCACCTTGCCAGTCTTTGCTGCAGCTTGAAGTAAGTCGGTTTGTCGGCATAGAAAAGCTGGTATTTGTAGCACATCAACATATTTCGCGGCCATAGCAGCCTCTTCGGCAGTATGAATATCGGTAACTATTGGTACTTTCAGCGTTGATCTTACATTGGCAAGAATATCCAATGCTTTTTCGTTTCCAATTCCCGAAAATGAATCGAGCTTAGAGCGGTTAGCCTTTTTGTAAGATGCTTTAAAGATGAAAGGGACCTGATATTTATCTGTAATCTTTTTAATGGTTTCTGCTGTTTGGAATGTGATCTCTTCGTTCTCAACAACACAGGGACCAGCTAAAAGCAAAAAATTACCTGAATCGAGGTGATTAATGAATGGAATTGTTTTTAAGATGCTCATATCTAAATATTTATTATTATTTACTTGTATTTATACTTCGAACCCCATTGATGTACTAATTTAGTTGCTATTTCCTTTTCTTTGCTATTATCTTGAGGATTATAAAGTATTGTACCTTTTAATGATTCGGGAAGAAAATCCTGTACAACAAAATTCCCATCATAGCTGTGGGCATATTTATAATCGGCACCATAGCCAACCTCTTTCATCAGCTTGGTAGGAGCATTTCTCAAGTGGAGGGGTACTGGTTGATCGCCAGTTTTTTTGACTGTTGCAATGGCCATGTCTATGGCTTCGTAGGCAGAGTTACTCTTTGGTGAGGTTGCAAGGTAAATAGCTGTTTCTGATAAAATGATTCTTGATTCGGGGAAGCCAATCAGGTTAACTGCCTGAAAACTACTCGTAGCAAGCAGCAAGGCGTTTGGGTTAGCTAGACCTATATCTTCCGATGCAAGAATAACTAGTCTACGGGCAATAAACTTAGGATCTTCACCTCCCTCTATCATTCGTGCAAGCCAGTAAACAGCAGCA
>JBPXJX010000745.1:0-3264 GCA_051715525.1 Bacteroidales bacterium | reverse complement strand
TCATTGCCTTTATATTCAGCTTTAGAATCGAGAAACTCAAAAAAGGTTGGATTTGGGTTATAGATATACTTATTTGAGTTGATAGCGGTATCGACAAAACCACAGAATAGCTCGCTATATCCAGGCGATGAGAACCAGTATGGATTAGCAACATCAACAAAATTCTTGTAGTTCCTATTGCCATAGATTTGACCTTTTGTTGCAATGGTTGTCCAAAGGAAAGGCATTAGCTTCTCGCGCCTTGTTGATAGAGTATCTGACCAATATTTTTTGAAAAGATATTCTTTACTGTTTTGATTAAACTTCGGATTATTGGCAATGGAAGAATCCATACCATTAAAAGCCTCCTGCCATCTATAACCATCAATGGTAATGAAAATCACATTTTCGATTTTACACTGCTCAACGCTCGAGCACGATATAATTGCAATGGAAACAATTGCCAAAAAGAATAGCCTTGAATAGTTTTTCATAGTTAGGTAACGAATTTAATAATGGCTATAAATTACCAAACATTACTGTTTTTAAGTGATATAAAACTACCAAAAAGGGATGAACTTCACAAATAAAAGGAGTTTGAGTTAAGGATTTCTGCCTTTACAATAGTGAAGATATTTAATACTCAGGCGCAGTCAACAAAAATAAAAAAAACTGAGACCTCATGCCTCAGGTTAATGGGTTTGATGAACTAAGCATACGGCGTATATGCCTTCGTGTTTTTTTTTCAGACTTCAAATATCTTTTTTATCAAGTAGTTCCGCAAGTATTTTCATGTCATCTGCTTTCCCTTCTAATTCTCCATAATATTTGTCGTCCATAAAAAAGAAGTACTCTCCAATACTTTTAACCACTTCTTTGTAATCATCAACGTCTTTACTTCTCATAATGAGGTAAAAACCCATAGCGTATTTAATAAGTCCTTCTGTAAGAGTCCGTTTTGCACTATCTTCTATTTTATGACTTTCTAAAAGAAGTCTTGCCATATCAGATATTTCTCTTTTTATCGCTTGGTCAATTGTTTCACCATTCTTTTCTGAACGATGCTTTAAACCATGTTCGACCAATCCTTCGTTAAAGGCTGTTATTCCTTTCAACATTTTTTCATTAAAACCACAAAGTGCCATATTTTATAATTTTTAAACTGTTTCAGTTTTTGCCCATACTAAACTTGATAAAAGTAATTCAAAAGCAATTGCCCCACCAAAGAATACTTCTATTTGTAATAGAACGTTTTTATTTGCAAAACAATCTAGACCAGCAACATAAAAAGCATAAATTAACATTATAAAGAAAACCCATTTCATAGGTCTATCCATATATCTAAGCCCAAACTTAAATTCATTATTATAGTCAGTAATTTTGGTGTTTAGCAAATCAATACTCTTTTTGTCTTCATTTGTCATATTTTTAGTCTTCGTAAGTTTATTTTCTGTTAAACTTATCACATTTGATGATATTTTGGCAAAAAGCAAATACGTTATGAAGATTAATGCAATCGAAATTAGAATTGAATAATGTCGAATGACTTCATGGTTATTACCAAAAGTAATGAAAAGATGACCAATTATTATAAAAAACAAGAAAACTAACGATAAAATAATTGCTCCAGCAAATCTAAACTTTTTCCAGAATGGGATTTTTTTATATTCAATTATTTGGAAAATATCATTGCCAATCTTAAATTTCCATAACCATAAAGTATATAATAGTGTAACTGAATAAGCAGCAATTTCCCAAATTTTTATAGCTCTGTGTACATCTATTGTTTCCCAGTTAATGAAATAAATCGTTGATGAAACTCCTACTATTGAAGTTATGTACATTAATTCACAATAAAAAGTATCACTGGTGTAAAACTTATTTAGCCATCCAGACTTTCTTTTTATAAAAAGATAAAAGAACAAAGCAATAAGAACAATGATTAATAATTGACTCACTCTTATACTATCGTAAAAGCGATAATTTATATCATTAATATGAATTATAGAAATAATCAATAAAACAAGAATTGTATTTATATAAAAAGCATAACTCTTGTATAGATTGTAAATAATCTTCATTTTTCTACTTTATTTTTATGTGAAGTTAAATATCCTAACCCATAAATTATTGAACTTGAAACAAAACTTAATAAAATTGGATACCAAGCCCATTCAGGTTTATATAAAACAGAGTAAACGCCAACCGATATTCCAATTATTGCACCAGAAATCATACTCAAATTTGCCCAAAATTGAGAGGGTTGCTTATTAAGAAATAACAAACCAAAAATTAAAGGAAAGAATGAGATTTGAGCAGAATAAAACGCTAAAAGCAGATTAATAAAGAGTTCCCCTCCATTTTGAACATTATGGTCGAAAAAGATAAAGAAAATAAGACCCATTACTATAGCGATTAGCCCAAACAATCTTCCTTTATTTGTTATTGATTTATAATTTGATTTAATTTTAATTACATCCTTTTCGTCAAGCAATTTTCTTGAAGTTGGGTTGCTATCATAGACATAGGTAAAAATAATCCCCATAATAAAGGAATCAACAGTTGAAAGCATAATTGCCAAGATGCTCACTATAAATGTATATCCTAAAATCTCTTGTAGTATTGAATTCGAGTTAATTAGTTGTTTTGGTATGTCAATCAACAAGTCTTGAAAGGTAAAGTTAGGTAGTGCTGTTATCGACAATAAACCAAAAAACACAAATATTAACCAAGTAAAAGGCGATTCTATTGCATAAGTCAATAGTCCTTTCCTAATATTTTGATTTAGCCCCTTTTCATTTCCAGTATTGTCATACTTTACAGAAAGTAATCTTTGCCAATTGCTTAAATCAACAAATTGGAAGCATAGAGGAAGAATAATTAAGGAAAGCAAACCAGCTATACCAAATCCGTCAACATTGAAAAAGCGAGTATCTGTAATGGTTTCAAGTACATTTGAAGAGAAAAATGTATAAATTGATAAAACAGCGACTGCTGAAAAGAAAATAATAACTAAAATATTTAATCCTTTATTTAATAGCTTATTTGAAAATGAATCTTGTTCACTAAATTTAATGAATTTTAATTTTCTGAAAATAAATATTGCAATTATGTAAATTGATAAAATTAAGAGTCCAATTGATAGTGTACTTGAAATACTTAACCCATTCGCAATTATCAAATAGATAAAGTAAATCAATAATCCAAAAACACCAATATATGAGATTATCAATTGTAATTGGTCTGTTCTTATAGAACTAACTTGTCCGCCATAAGCAATATACC
>JBPXJX010000744.1:0-6494 GCA_051715525.1 Bacteroidales bacterium | reverse complement strand
TATCTATTTCATTTAATATTATCTCATTATTTGCAGGCGTATTCTTTTTTGATGATATTGAGAAAATATTGATGTGTTTTGTTGCAGGAAGGGCTATTGTTGATATGATTAGCTTAAAGATGACTTATAGCTTAGCCAAAGGATACTAAGATGTATTGAAATGATAATGTAAGTTTAATAAAGTGCAATGTGTTTCACATATAGATGATTAATTCAAGAGAAAATGGGAGAGGTTAAGATTACCCTAAAGGAATTGAAATATTTAGCTATTTTTTTGAGTCCAATATTATTTAGACTTTTTTTAGACATTGCCTATTATACTCAAACAGTAGAATTCTATGGCTATACTGGTTATTCTATTCAAGTTACCCTTTTCTCATACATTCTTTCATGGCTATTTTTGATACCCTTTGTTTTTTTGCACCATTTTTTTATTAAAAGATATAATTTTTCATCTGTTGTAGCAATTCTATTTTTATTTGTTTCAATCATTCCAAATACTTCCCTTTATGCTTTCATGCCTGTAAAAGGGTTGTTTATTGTCCTTTTGCTATTATTTTGGTTAATATTCTTTTATCTACTTTATTTATCTCCAAACATAACATTTAGAAAGAATTTAAAAATTAAGAAATATTTACCTTTTGTACTATTCATTATTGTTGCAGGAAGTGTTATTTACGTCTCAGTTAGGTATGCAAATTTGAGATTCTGGATAAATCTTTACGATGTTTATAGGATTAGATGGGAGCAAGAAAAATGGGGGATTGCACCCATTTTTAATTATTTAATAATGTCAGCTGGAGCTATATTACCTTTTTTCTTTGTGCTGTTTTTCAATCAAAAAAAATGGATTTTTGCAATCTTTACTTTATGTGCAATATTTTTAAATTATGGACTAGGAGGAAATAAATCGGTTATTTTTGCATTCTTTTTAGCAATTGTAGGGTATATATTTTTCAGCTATAACCGCATTAAGTATTTAGGACTAGCTTTTACAATGATACCAATTGCTTCATGGTTGGAGATGAGTATTATTGGAAGTCGAAATGTTCTTGCTTTGATAATTCAAAGGGCATTTTACATTCCAGCTAGGATTACTCAAGCCTCTTATGATTTCTTTTCAACCAATGAGTTGGATCTTTTCCGTCAGAAATTTATGCGTCGTTTAGGTTTTGAATCACCTTATAAGTTAAATATTGATAATATTATTTCTGGAAAGTACTTCGATGATTACACTTCAAATGCCAATAATGGATTGTTCTCTGATGCTTACTCAAACCTTGGTATTTTAGGTGTCTTGATAATGCCGTTTTTATTAGTTTTTGTTTTGAAAATTTTTGATATGGTTTCATTGGGAATTAACGAGAAGTTAATCTTTGGAGTTATAATATCATGTTTTATTGCCCTTTTCTCAGTTTCTTTCTCTATAGCGTTGTTGTCAAGCGGATTGATTCTTATGGCATTTATTCTTTATTCAGTAAAGCGTTCAAAAATATTAACATACTGAAATAGTACTAATTAGATAATGTTTATGGTAAAAAAAAGGATATGCCATTTCTCTTGTGCTCATACCTATAACGATGTACGAGTATTTCAGAAAGAATGTGTTTCTTTAGCAAAAGCTGGTAATGAGGTCTATTATGTTGTCCCTAACAAAAATAGTACTTTAATTGAAGGTGTTAATGTAATTGGAGTTTCTTCGAAATCAGCTAATCCTTTATATCGTGTTCTTTTTCTTGCAAAAACTGTTTATAAAGAAGCATTAAAAGTAGATGCCGATATTTATCATTTTCACGATATCGAACTTTTTGAGTATGGTTTGAAGTTGAAAAATAAAGGTAAAGTGGTAATATTTGATAGTCATGAAGATTGGCCTCAGTATACACTTGAAATAGCTTGGCTTCCTATGTTTATTAAAAGAATTCTTTTTAATAGATTGGCAAGAAAGTATAGAAAGAATCTTAATAAATTTGACAAGGTTATAACCGTTTCACCACACATTGTTGAGAATTTTGCTCAATTTTCAAATGCAAAGGTTGAATTAATTACTAATTATCCTCAAATGCGATTATTAAATCCAATCGACAAGAATGAGTTTTGTAATCGTAGTAATATTATCTGCTATGCAGGAACTGTTTACCGAAATTCTTGCCAAGAAGAAATTGTAGAAGCAATCCAATCGATTAACGATGTTGAATATTATGTTGTTGGTAAAATTGATGATGAGTATAAAAGTATCTTACAATCAATTGATATCAAAAATAAAGTTCGGTTTATTAATTGGGTCTCGAAGGACGAATTGTTAGAGATTTATCAAAAATCGTTGATTGGCGTAATAATTTTTGAGTATTCACCGAATGTAGGATATAAAAAGGGTACAATGGGCAATAATAAAGTGTTTGAATATATGTCGATGGGGTTGCCAATTATTTGTACTAACTTTATTTCGTGGAATGAATTGATTATTGGTAAATATAAATGTGGCATTGCTGTTGAACCAAATTCAGTTGAACAGATTCTCAATGCGATTAAAAACCTAATCGAGAACAAAGAACTCGCATTTTCGATGGGGCAAAATGGACAAAGAGCTGTAAACGAAGAATTTAATTGGACAACACAAGAACAGCAACTATTAAGAATTTATTCTGAATTATAATGAAAGTAGTTACAATTGTTGGAGCTAGACCTCAATTTATTAAGGCTGCTGTACTAAGTAGAGTGTTTATTGAAAAAGGTATTGATGAGATTATCATCCATACTGGACAGCATTTTGACGAGAATATGAGTGAGGTTTTTTTTAAAGAGATGTCAATTCCTTTTCCTCACTATAATTTGAATGTAAATGGTTTAGATCATGGTGCTATGACTGGCAAAATGCTTGAAGGAATTGAGAAAATATTGAAAATTGAGAAACCTGATTGGGTACTTGTTTATGGCGATACTAATTCTACAATTGCTGGTGCATTAGCAGCTAAAAAATTACATTTTAAAGTTGCGCACGTTGAAGCTGGGTTAAGATCATTTAATATGAAAATGCCTGAAGAGATAAATCGAATCTTAACCGATAGAATCTCCGATATTCTATTTTGTCCAACTGATTCTGCTATTGCTAATCTAATGGCAGAGGGTTATTCAAATTTTAACTCTAAAGTGCTTAATTCAGGTGATGTAATGCTTGATGCGGCATTGTTTTATAAAGCAAAATCCAAAAAACCAGAATTTAATATTCCCAATAATTATATTCTTGCAACTATCCATCGTGCTGAAAATACTGATGATGCTGAAAATCTTAATTCTATATTTAAGGCATTTGAAGTAATTTCAGAAACCTCTCCAGTAGTATTACCGATTCACCCGAGAACAAGATCGAAGTTAAAAGAGTTTGGCTATTCTGTTAATTCAAAAAATATTTATTTAATTGATCCTGTAGGATATTTTGAAATGATATGGTTGATCTCTAATAGTAAACTTGTAATGACTGATAGCGGAGGATTACAGAAAGAGGCTTTCTTTTTTAGCAAGCTTTGTGTAACACTTAGGGAAGAGACTGAATGGGTTGAACTTGTTCATAATGGATTTAATGTATTAGTTGGCTCATCAAAAGATCAAATAATTGCTGCAGTAAATAATTGCCTAAATAAAGGTAAGCTTGAATCTCATATCTCGCTATATGGAGAAGGAAAAGCAGGTGAGATTATTTGTGATGAACTTCTTAAGAATAGTTAAATGTTACAATAAAAGATATGGCAAGTCCAAAATTATTCAACCTACCAAAAATCTCTGATCGTAGAGGAAACCTTTCCTTTATTGAGGGTGGCAATCATATTCCATTTATTATTAAAAGGACTTATTGGGTTTATGATGTACCGGGAGGTGCTGTTAGAGGAGCCCATGCCTATAAGAATAGCGAAGAGTTTATTGTTGCCCTTTCTGGTAGTTTTGATGTTGTTTTAGATGATGGCAATAATGAGTCAATAATTCATTTGAATCGTTCATATAAAGGGCTTTATATTCCACAAATGATGTGGAAAAGAGTTGAGAATTTCTCAACTAATGCTTTAGCTCTTGTTCTTGCATCGACATCTTTTGATGAGGATGATTATATTTGGGATTACGAACTTTTCAAAAAATCGATCAAATGAAAAAAGCATCAGTCTATGATTGTACCATAATCGGTATGGATAAGCATCATAGTGATAAGGGAAATATAACCGTTGTTGAGAACGGGATTACTGTTCCTTTTGATGTAAAACGAGTTTACTACCTTTATGATATTCCAGGTGGCGAAGAGAGAGGTGGACATGCCCATAAGGAGTTGCAACAATTAATGATTGCTGCTAGTGGTAGTTTTGATGTAACTATTGATGATGGTAACCTTAAGCGAACTTTCACATTAAATCGTCCAAATTTCGGATTACTAATTGTACCAGGTATTTGGCGAGAATTAACAAATTTCTCTTCGGGTTCTGTTTGCCTTGTTTTGGCTTCGCTAAACTTCGATGAAAACGATTATTTTCGTGATTATAAATCATTTATTGAGTATAAGAGATAAAGTATGATTGAATTTAAGCAATATTCGGCTGATCATAAGAATGTTTGGAATCAGTATGTTGAGAAAGCATTGAATGGAACTTTCTTATTCAATCGTAACTATATGGATTATCATTCAGATCGATTTGTTGATAATTCATTGCTAATATACAGAGAATCAAAATTATATTGTTTGCTGCCAGCAAATCGTGTTTCAAACATTCTATACTCACATCAAGGGCTAACCTATGGTGGTTTTATTGTTGATTCAAAAGTCTCGATATTAGGCCTAATTGAGGTGGTAAATGAGTTGAAAGTATTTTTAAAGAATTACGGTATTCAGAAAGTTATATATAAACCGGTACCATTTGTATATGCAAGTACACCTGCACAAGATGATTTATATGCACTTTATCGTGCAACAGATCTAAAATTGATTGCTCGCAATCTATCATCATCGATTTACCTTTGTAATAAAATTAAATTTACTGAGTCAAGGAAATCAGGGATTCGTAAATCGCGTATTAGAAATCTTAGTGTTTCTGAATCAGAGAATTTCGAAGCTTTTTGGGATATCCTTGAATCAAATTTGCAGAGCAAATATTCGGTAAAACCAGTACATTCACTTGCGGAAATAAAACTATTAAAATCTAGGTTTCCTGAAAACATTAAGCTTTTTGTAGTAGCTGATAACGAATTGATTCTAGGTGGAACAATATTGTATGTTATGTGCGATGTTGTTCGAACACAATATATATCAGCATCATTGGAAGGAAAGGAGAATGGAGCACTCGACTTGTTGTTCGATTTCTTAATAAATTCTCAATATTCTAATTTTAGGATATGGGACTTTGGTCAATCGACTGAAGGGGATGGTCAAGTGTTGAATGAGCAGCTAGTTTTTCAAAAGGAAGGATTTGGTGGTAGAGGAGTTGTTTTTGATACCTACCAATTCGAAATCTGATTGTGTAATTGTTAATAATGATTAGTAATGATTAAGTTTCTTGATCTTAAGAAAGTAACAGAATGCTACTCTGACGAGATTAATGGGGCTATTGCTCGTGTAGTTAGCAGTGGTTGGTATTTGCAGGGCGAAGAGAATAAAAAATTCGAGCAAAACTATGCAAAGTATATTGGTTCAACGAATGCTATAGGATGTGCAAATGGTTTAGATGCCCTTATTTGGATTTTCAGGGCTTATATTGAAATGGGGGTTATGAGTAAGGGCGACGAAGTAATTGTTCCTGCTAATACCTATATTGCTTCAATTCTTGCTATTACTGAAAATGATCTTATCCCTGTTTTCGTTGAGCCAAATATTGAAACCTATCAGCTCGATGATAGGCTAATTGAACAAGCAATAACACCTAAAACAAAATCGATTCTGCTTGTCCATCTCTATGGACAGTGTGCTTATACTTCTAAGATAGGAGAATTATGCCAAAAGTATAACCTTAAGTTAGTCGAAGATAATGCTCAGGCACATGGTGCCTATTTTAGTGGAAGGCGAACTGGCTCGTTAGGTGATGCTGCTGGTCATAGTTTTTATCCTGGGAAAAACTTAGGTGCCCTTGGTGATGCTGGTGCTGTTACTACAAACGATAATGAATTGGCTCAGATTGTTCGTTCTTTAGCAAATTATGGATCGACGAAAAAGTATGTGTTTAAATATACAGGCCGAAATAGTAGGTTGGATGAAATACAGGCCGCTATTTTAGATGTAAAGCTAAAATATCTTGATAGAGATATTGAAAAAAGGAGAGATGTAGCAAAATACTATGTCAGTAATATTATTAATGATAAGGTAATATTGCCTAAAGTTGTTGATTGGGATTCACATGTGTTTCATCTGTTCCCAATTAGGACTAAAGAGCGAGATAAATTACAAAAATACCTTTTAGATAATGGTGTTGAAACGGTGATACATTACCCAATTCCTCCACATAAACAAGATTGTTATTTTA
>JBPXJX010000743.1:0-7039 GCA_051715525.1 Bacteroidales bacterium | reverse complement strand
TCTTCAATTACCCCAGCATAAAGGGTAACATTTTCAGTTGTCTTGTCCATGGCTAATAGTTATTATAAAAATTAGAGGGTTAACTTCCTTTTTTTAAGTTAGATGATATGCAAATTAGTATTTGAATATTCAAGATAAGTTGAAAAGTAGAAATGATTTGGAACTATAGAAGTAATCTTTAACTCGTGTGCCTTAGTATTTACAGGGATTGCAGACGAGAGATAAACAAGGATTGAAAAACGCAAGTGAAATTGGTAAAAATGTCTAATGAGAGGTTTTGTGATTGAATTTTTATCTCTTTAGGGCTTTATTTATAAGGCTTAAAAGAAAAAATATATCAATTATCCTTTAAAAAAATATTTGAATTAACGAATTTGCATCTTAAACCCTTTCTTTTGGTAAAATTTGGTCATCTTTTTTTTCGAAATAATGTTTAAGCGTTTGGTATCTATAATCAAATATCTCTTTAACTTTTTTATTCACGAAGAGTTTTCCTGCAATCCATCCAAATATCGATTTACCAATATCGTAATAGAGTAAATCAATCATAATTATACCACCATCAGCCTCTTTAAAATGATGTTCGTGATGCCAAATCTTATACGGGCCTTTTCGCTGCTCGTCGATAAAGTATTCGAGGTTCTTAATGTGAGTTATTTCAGTACACCAGTCAACTTTGAAGTTTAGCATGGGTTTAATTTTGTATTTGATAATTAACCCTTCATACATTTTATCTGGTACCTCGGAGGTAATTTCGAAATACAGCTCTTTGGGTGTAACTCTATTAACGTTTTTAGGCGATGAAAAGAATTCCCAAGCCTCATTAATGCTTATAGGTAAAAATTGCTCTTGCCTCAAAAAGTTCATAATATTTTTTTTGAGGAGTTAACAAATTACTGCAGATAATGTTTTGTAAATAAGTATTAAAGCAGATATTGTTATATAAATTACTCTTGAAAATAAACTCTTTTCACTCTTCGCGAAATGGAAGTAAGCACTTCATAAGGAATGGTTTCTAGGGCTTTTGCAGTATTTAAGATGGTTGGATTTGCTCCGAAGATAATAACCTCATCACCCTCTTTTACATCAACATTTGTTGCATCAAGCAAGCAAGTATCCATACTTATGTTGCCGATTGTCGGAACAAGTTTACCGTTGAGCATGAATTGGCCAACTCCATTGCTAAGCTTACGGTTTAACCCATCGGCGTAACCAATAGGAATAGTAACTATGGTCGAAGGTTTGGTAATTTCTCCTTTTCGATTATACCCAACTGTCTCGCCGGGTAAAAGTTTTTTTACTTGAATAACATGGGTTTTAAGTGTACTCACATTCTGTAGTTTAGCTTGCTCAACTGAGCTAACGCCATATAGACCAATCCCTAAGCGAACCATCTCAAATTGTGCTTGCGGGAAGCGCTCAATACCTGCAGAGTTTAGAATATGACGAATAGGAGAATAGCCAATCGATTGGGAAATTTGATTGTAAACTGAAATGAAACTGTTAATTTGATCTTTTGTAAAATCATCATGCCCATCATATTCACTTGATGCTAAATGAGAAAAAATGCTTTGAACTTTAATGATAGGATGTTTTTTAAGCCTTTCTGTCAATGCTTCAATTTCGTTTTGGATAAATCCAAGGCGATGCATTCCAGAATCTATCTTGATATGGATAGGATAGGAGTCGACACCTGAACGCTCAAGGATATTAACAAATTCATCGAAACCAGAAAGGTTAAAAATCTCTGGTTCAAGGTTGTACTCAATCATTAGCTCATAGGTACCAAACGAGGGATTTAGCACGATGATTGGGAGTGTTATTCCAGTTTCGCGTAGGGCAACACCCTCATCGGCGAAAGCAACACCTAGATAATCTATTCTATGAAATTGGAGAAGATTTGCAATTTCAAACGACCCACTTCCATAAGAAAAGGCTTTTACCAAAACCATTACTTTAACATTTGGTTTTAGCAGGCTTCGGAAATAGTTCAGGTTATGTTCAAGCGCATTGAGGTTTACCTCCATTACGGTTCTATGTGCTTTGCGCTCTAGAATTGCTGAAATTCGCTCAAAGTGAAAAGATCTACTCCCTTTAAGCAGGATTGCCGCATTTGAAATTTGTCGACGTGTGAAACTCTCAAGGAAATCGTTTGTGCTTGAGTAAAACTCTTTTTCAATTGAGAAAATCGATGAATACTCGCTAATATCTTTTCCAATACCAATAAGTTTATCAACTCTTTTATCTATAATTAGTTTACTTACCTCAGCGTAAAGCGTTTTAGAAAGTTGACCACTTTGAAGAATATCTGAAAGAATTAGAATCTTATGCGCGTGTTGTTTTTGTTGAAGAAGAAAATCAAGGGCAATGCTTAATGAACCTAAATCGGAATTATAGCTATCGTTAATTATTGTGCAATTGTTAATTCCTTCTTTTAGCTCAAGGCGCATGGCAATTGGAACTAAACGTTCCATTCGGTTTGACACACTGATTAACTCTATACCAATAATGTGCAACAAGCAAAAACAGTGCATAGCATTCTCAACCGATGCGCTATCGGAAAAGGGAATTTTGAATATATAACTATTATCCTTTATTGATACTTTTATCGAGGTTGAACCATCAGTGCTATTAACTTCTTTTATCTGAATATCGGCATTAATCGAGTTTCCCCATGTAAGAGTATTCTTAAACCCTTTTTCGGTGATAACTGAATCGATTATTTGATGATCCTTACAGTAGATTAACCTTTTACTGTTTGTGAAAAGTTTTAACTTTTCGTTTACTTTCTGTTTTAGGTCAGAGAAACTCTCTTGATGAGCATTGCCAATGTTTGTGAATATCCCATAATCGGGTGCGATGATTGGTTGAAGTTTATCCATTTCATTTGGAAGCGAAATTCCTGCTTCAAATACTCCATATTGGTATGATGAATCCATTTGCAATACGGAAAGGGGAACGCCTACCTGTGAGTTAAAACTTTTTGGACTTCGAACTACTCTAAAATCGGATGAAAGAAGTTGACTTAGCCATTCTTTTACAATGGTTTTACCATTACTTCCCGTAATTCCAATAACAGGGTAATTAAATTTCCTTCTATGGTAAGATGCTAACTTTTGAAGGGAGTGTAGCGTGTTCTCAACCAAAAGAAATGTTGCATCAGCTAATTGATTTAAAGACTCATCATATTTACTAATAACAAATACTTTTACTCCATTAAAATTGTATAGCTCATTGATGTATTTATGGCCATCGTGATTTTGCCCTACAAGGGCGAAGAATAGCACGCAATCACCACCTACAATAGACCGACTATCAATCGAAACCGACTTAACAGTTTTATTGTCGCTACCAATTAGTTTGGCATCTAATACGCTTGATAGCTCGTTGGTGGTGTAGGATATCATTTTTGTTTTTTAGTTGCTTTATTATAGCATGTTCTGCAGAGTGGTTCGTAGATATCCAATTCGCCAAGTAACACTAATTTTTCCGATTCAGATTTACGGTGAGTATACTGAGCCAAATCCCCACACGACATGCATATAGCATGAACTTTTGTAACATATTCCGCTGCTGCAAGTAAATGGGGCATTGGGCCAAAGGGAACGCCACGATAATCCATATCAAGCCCCGCTACAATTACACGAACACCTTGATCTGCAAGTTTTTTACATACTTCGGGTAGCCCCATATCGAAGAATTGTGCCTCATCTATACCAATTACATCAACATCGGATGAAAGTAAAAAAATATTTCCAGATGATGATACTGGTGTTGAATGGATTGAGTTTGCATCGTGCGAAACTACTTCTTCCTCTGAATAACGAGTATCTATCTGAGGTTTAAATATTTCCACCTTTTGCTTGGCAAACTTAGCTCGTTTTAATCTACGAATTAGCTCTTCGGTTTTGCCTGAAAACATTGAACCACAGACTACTTCGATCCAACCCTTAGGTTTATTTCCTTTGATTATATTTTCTTGGAATGTCATTTGCTAAAAAGAGAATTATTTACGTTAGTTTTACAAAAGTAAGCAAAAACTTATCTTTGGAATCAGAATTTATCAACATGCAAATAACAGAAAACATAAAGCAAGCAGCAGAACGTCTAAAAGAGGCTCAGGAGCTGCTTTACAAAGCCATTGAAATTGGCAATATTTCTAGTATCGATAAAGACTTAGCTCTCGATAAGATTCGTAAAGCCTATGATTTAATTCTTTTCGAAAGTAAGTTCTTGAAAAACGAAGAGATTCCTCCGGTTGCAAAACAACCTGCAAAAGTTAAAGAAGAGAAAGTCGTTAAAGCAGAACCTTTAATTAAAGTTCAAGAGGAAGAGAAACCTTCTCCAGCTGTTCAGCCTGAAGTAAGCAAAGAATTACCCGAAGAAAAGCCGAAGCCTGCAGAAAGGGTATCGATATTTGATTCATCAGTTAAGGGTCTTTCAAAAGTGGGAGAGGATAAGATTGTAAAGAATGTTGAAAAGGTTTTTGATGATATAAAAGAGAATAAACCGGAAGAATTTTCTATCCTAAAAACAGAAAAGCCAGAGAGTTTGGTCGAAAAGTTTCAGGGAAAGCGTAAAACGATGACCGAATCGTTATCTAATCAAATTAAGGAAAAGCCTGTTGCTTCGCAACTTCAGGAAAAACCTATATCAGATTTAACGAAGGAGATTGGTGTTCACGACCGATTCCTTTTCATAAAAGAACTTTTCAATGGCGATAGCAATCATTATGAGAGAACTATCGATAAGGTTAACCAATTTACTGATATAGCAGAAGCTTTAATATATATCCAAGAGAACTTTAGTTGGAATGAGAATAACAAGGCGGCCAATAAGTTTATTGAGCTAATTCGTAGGAAACTGCTAAACGATTAATTGAAAGCATGATGGGTAAACTTTTTATTGTTCCAACGCCGATTGGTAACCTTGAGGATATCACGCTTAGGGCAATTAGAGTGCTAAAAGAGGTATCACTAATTCTTGCAGAGGATACTCGAACAAGTAGTTTTTTGCTAAAGCATTTGCAGATTTCAACACAGCTGCAATCGCACCATATGCACAACGAGCATCGTACTGTAGAATCTATTGCACAAAGGATCGAAGCCGGTGAGTCTGTTGCATTAATTACTGATGCTGGCACTCCAGGTATTTCAGATCCAGGATTCTTATTAGTTCGTACTTGTGTTGAGAAAGGGATAAATGTGGAATGTCTTCCTGGAGCAACGGCTTTTGTACCTGCACTTGTCTCGAGCGGTTTACCCTGCGATAGGTTCGTTTTTGAGGGATTTCTCCCACAAAAGAAAGGGCGCAATAAGCGCATCGAGGCTTTAAAAGAGGAAGTAAGAACAGTTGTCTTTTATGAATCGCCATTTCGATTAGTAAAGCTATTAACCCAACTATCAGAGATATTTGGTACCGACCGTAAAGCTAGCGTATCACGAGAGCTAACAAAGTTACACGAGGAAACGGCTCGTGGAACTTTGACCGAGTTAGCCAGTTACTTCGAAAAGAAAGGTGTTAAAGGTGAAATTGTAGTTGTTGTTGAAGGAAAAGGTAAGCCAGAGAAAGATACAAACGATGATGATGATCGAGAGGAGTAAATCACAATAATTAATTACTATGTATTTTACAAATCCTCAGGCAATGGGATTTTATATATTGTTGTTCCTATAAACTTCTCAATCATTCCAAAGGCTCGCTTTTGCTTTTTATTGATGAAGGTAAGGGCTACACCATCGGATTGAGCACGTGCAGTTCGGCCTATGCGATGGACGTAATCTTCAGGATCGTGGGGTACATCATAGTTAACAACTAGGTCAATATCCTCAATATCAATGCCTCTTGCAACAATATCGGTTGCAACAAGAATTTGAAATTTTCGGTTCCTAAAATCACGCATAACCTCTTCACGCCTAAGTTGGTCAAGGTCAGAATGGATTCCACGAGCGCTAACCTTATCCTTAATAAGCTTTCTCTCAATATCCTTAACTTCAGATTTGGTGGATGCAAAAACAATCGCGCTTTGGATATTACTTTTTCCTTCGACAAGCGAAGTTAATAGTGCTAATTTTTGTAAATCTTCAACAAAGTATGCGGCTTGTAAAACATTTTCTGCTGGTTTTGAAACTGATAGTGATATTTCAACAGGATTGTTAAGAATTTCCTTAGCCAGTACCCTAATGTTTTTTGGCATAGTTGCTGAGAACATCAAGGTTTGCCTTTTTTTAGGTAGCTTTTTAACGATTTGCATGATATCCTCGTTGAAACCCATATCGAGCATACGATCGGCTTCGTCAAGGATAAGATGCTCAACCCTATCGAGCGATACGTAACCCATTTGTAGGTGTTGCAAAAGCCTACCAGGCGTGGCAATCAGGAAATCTACTCCGCTCTCAATTGCCGCTCTTTGTCGATCCCAGTTATCTCTATCGTTTCCACCATAAATGGCAATTGAACTTGCAGGCGAGAAGTAGGCAAAGCCTTCAACCTGCATATCAATTTGGATGGCAAGTTCGCGGGTTGGAACTATTACCAATGTATTGATATAGTTTAACTTAATTGGCAATGATGCTAATTTGCTAAGGATTGGTAGAACGAATGCAGCAGTTTTTCCTGTTCCCGTTTGAGCGCAAGCAATAATATCCTTGCCTTGCATGATATTAGGAATTGCATGTTCTTGTACAGGGGTTGGCTGTTCAAACCCCATGGTTTTAATACCTCCAATAATATCGGGGTGGAAATTAAAATCGTCGAAAGTCAACGTTATTATGTTTTAAATTAAAAATAGGCTGCTAAGTTAATCATTTAACATGAACAGATCATAAATGAATTCTTGATAGATAGGTTAATCTATAAGAAATCATTGTGTCACTCATTCTGAATTTGCTCAAGTTGCAGTAAAACAACAATATATATAATGATATTTGGATTTTTTAAAAAGGTGTAAAACAATTTTTCTATTGGTCAATTAAATTGTATTATTTAAGGGATAAAAAACAAAATTGATCAAAAAAGTTCGAAACAAATACATTGTAGA
>JBPXJX010000742.1:0-1517 GCA_051715525.1 Bacteroidales bacterium | reverse complement strand
CCAATATTACCTTCAAACGATGTTTGAGAGTTAATATCGAATTTATGCTTGAGAAAATCTCCATCATCTTTATTCATACTCCATACCTTCCAATTCTGAGCAGGTATATAGGATGTGCCGATGAAAGAAGGAATTGTATCTTTTTTAGTTGATGCGAAAGCAGTTGATAAAACAATGATCATCAACAATATAGTAAGAGGTATTGTTTTTTTCATAATAAAACAATTATGCTATGAAAATACTAAAATAGAATAAGCCTAAGATATTTATTTAAAGGTAATTGATACAATTATGATATTAAATGACCAAGTGAATAAAAGAGATGGTTAATAAGAACAGCTCGATTAGATATTAAGTAGTTTTAGAAGATTATTCACCAACTGCTTAAATTTTTTTTATGACCGATTTAATGAAAAGACACTAATGAGATAATTATATTTGAAAAATAAAAAAATAAATTTTCTAAACAACATATCCTTAACCGCTTTTATTTCAGTTGTATAATCTCTTTTTGAACTAATCAATTAAAGTGAAATTATTGTTAAAAACTTTAATAAGTCTTGAACAGTCGTACAATTGAGTTATTTAATAGTACCTTTGAACCATAAATACATATATAATGAAACCATTACAAATTGGGAATTTAGCTATTGCAGTGCCTGTTGTTCAGGGAGGTATGGGAGTGGGAATCTCCCTTTCGGGTTTGGCTTCGGCTGTAGCTAACGAAGGGGGAGTAGGCGTAATTTCGAGTGCTGGACTTGGGTTGCTTTATCGCGACTTCACAACAGATTATTTAGAAGCAAGTATTCATGGACTTAAAGAGGAACTCCGAAAGGCAAGAGAGAAAACAAAGGGTGTTATTGGAGTAAACGTTATGGTTGCCATGTCAAATTTTGCTGATATGGTAAAAACTTCTATCTCTGAAAAAGCGGATATTATCTTTTCCGGTGCTGGGCTTCCATTAGATTTGCCAAGTTTCCTTAAAAGCGATAGTACGACAAAGTTAGTTCCTATAGTATCATCAGGGCGAGCAGCAAAGATTATTTGCGAGAAATGGAAATCGCTTTATAACTATTTACCCGATGCAATTGTTGTTGAAGGCCCTAAGGCTGGAGGACACCTCGGCTTTAAATCCGATCAAATTGAGGATGCGAACTATGCTTTAGAAAAGCTTGTTCCAGAAGTTGTTGCAGAGGTTAAGAAATTTGAAGATGAGTACAACCAGTCTATTCCTGTAATTGCTGCTGGTGGGATATATACCGGTCAAGATATTAAGGATATTATGGACTTAGGTGCTTCGGGTGTTCAGATGGCTACTCGTTTCGTTACAACAACAGAGTGCGATGCCTCCGATGAGTTTAAACAGTCGTATATAAATGCAAAGCAAGAAGACATTACAATAATTAAGAGTCCTGTTGGAATGCCTGGTCGAGCAATTGGTAATCGATTTCTCGATAAGGTGCGGTTAGGCCAAAAGCAGCCCATACGCTGCCCTTTTAAATGTATTAAAACATGCA
>JBPXJX010000741.1:0-2889 GCA_051715525.1 Bacteroidales bacterium | reverse complement strand
TTAGTTTTAAAGAAAGTGTTGTATTGGCAAAACAGTCAAACCTAAAGAAGATTCAAATTGATGATTATTCTCTAATATCAGATATCTATTCAAAACAAGGAAACTTCAAAGAAGCGCTTAAATATTATAAATTACATTCCGATTTACATGACTCAGTTTATATAGATGAAAACATCAATCGGATTAATCAACTCGAAGTTGAATTTATCCTTCAAGAAAAAGAAAAGGATAATGCAATTCTATTAAAAAGTATTGCAGAACAGAATCTTGTTATACAAAAAAATCGTAACATATTCATAGTATTTGGGTTAGTCGTTTTATTCTTATCTGTTTTATTATTCATTTTTCTTAGATATATTAAACTATCGAGAAAGTCGGCTAAAGAATTACAAAAATTGAATGAAGAACTTGAGAAAAGAGTAGCCATTCGAACCCAAAGTTTGCAGAAAGAGATTAAGGAACATAACTTAACCGCTTCTGCTTTAATTAAAGCAAAGGAGAAGGCCGAAGAATCGGACAAACTAAAATCTTCGTTTTTGGCAAACCTATCGCATGAGATTAGGACTCCAATGAATGCCATACAAGGATTTACCGATTTATTAAAAATGCCAAATCTTACTGATGAAAAAAAAGATGTATACATATCAACCATCAAAAAGAGTGGAACCAAACTTCTTTTGATTATAAATGACATTATTGAAATATCAAAAATTGATGCTGGTCAAATTGTCCCTCACCACTCACCAATCAATCTCAACGACTTTATAGTTGATTTATATAATACTTTACTTGTTACTATTCCTGAAGATAAAAAAGTAGAATTAAAAGTTCATAGCCTTAATCGAACTAATATATTTATTTCAACTGATGAAGTCAAACTCCTTCAGGTAATGACAAACCTTATTAACAATGCTATTAAGTTTACTGAGGAGGGATCTGTTACCTTTGGTTATGAGATTAAAAGCGAGAAGGAGATTAAATTCTTTGTTCAAGATACCGGAATTGGGATCGACCCGAAGCACTTACAAATTGTATTTGAGCGGTTTAGGCGTGTTGAAAATGATTTAGCCATAATGAAAGGTGGTTCGGGGCTAGGCCTTGCCATTTCAAAGGCTTATGTTGAAATGCTTGGTGGTAATATTGAATTAGAATCGAAGGTGGGTGAAGGATCGCACTTTTCATTTACCCTTCCTCTGATAATTGCTGAAAAACCATCAATAAATGAATCATCAATTATGAATAGTATTGATGATTATTATTTTGATAATGGCATTATTCTTATTGCCGAGGATGACGATATTAATTACCTCTACTTTAAAGAGATTATATCCGATTACCATTTCACAATCATTAGGGCAAATACCGGTAAAGAAGCCGTTGAATACTGCTCAAAACACGATTTCCTATTAGTATTAATGGACATTAAAATGCCTGAGATGGATGGTTTTGAAGCACTCAAACAGATAAAAGTGATTAAACCCCAATTAAAAGTAATTGCTCAAACCTCATACGCTCTTCCTGAAGATGAAATCTTAATAAAGAAAAGTGGATTCGATGGCTATATCACAAAGCCCATAAATAAAAAAGACCTAAAAAAACAAATCGACTTTGTTTTAAAAGGTAAACTTGAGTGAAATAACATTTAACCTCAAAATTATTTTCACCAATTAACAAATCGCGCGTTCTAACGTTTCTATCTAAAAAAGTTCAATTATGAAAATGATTGTAGAAATATGGTCTGATGTTGTATGCCCATTTTGCTATATTGGAAAAAAAAAACTCGAAAAGGCGTTATCATTATTCGAAAATAGAGAACATGTTGAGATAATTTGGCGAAGTTATCAGCTATACCCTGATGCTAAAACCCAGGCAAATAAGACTATTTATGAATTTATGGCCGAAAAACACGGCATTACAACAGAACAGATTAAAAACGAATATGGTTTTATTAACGATATGGCTGCCGAGGTTGGGCTAAAATATAAACTCGATAAAGCACCACTTGTCAATACACGCAATGCCCATAGACTTCTACAAATTGCAAAACTACAGGGTAAAGCAAACGAAACAGAGGAACTTCTATTTAAATCGTATTTTATCGAAAATAAAAACATTGACGATTTCAATATTCTGAAGGATATAGCCGAGAATTTAGGGATAAACACCACGAATTTAGAATCAGAACTTCTATCCTCAGCACACGATGATGCGATCAATAGTGATATATACCAATCGAAGCAAATTGGAGTTAGGGGCGTACCTTTCTTTTTAATCAACAATAAAATTAGTATATCTGGTGCACAGGATGTTAGCGTTTTTATTGATGGGCTGAGTAAAGAATGGAATCAAATAAATGGCTAGTTGTCGATATTGTTAAGTGGTTTTGGTGCAATAATTGTATTAATGCTTTAAATTTGTTTAACTAACTCTACTACAATGAAGAAAATCCTTTTTATAGCAATATTACTATCCTCATTTGGATGTAGCGCCCAAGAAGCAAATGATTCAATCCCTGAATGGTATAGTAATCCGCCCTCTTCATCCCGAAAATTATATGGCGCAGGTGAAGGGGTTTCAAACTATTTAGATATTGCTGAGAAAAAAGCCATAATGTATGCTAATTTAAGAATTGCTGAGCAAGCTAATCAACCCAAAACAAAAGAGATTAAATCAAAAACGAAGACTGTAACTGGGCAAGATAACGAGACGACCATACAGAGAACTATCCTCGAAGCAAAGCTTAAAGGGGTAACAATAATTAAAAAATCAGTTATTCAACGAGGCGATAAGTACTACGTATATATTCTCTCCGAAATGAAGAAATAGTTGTTTATTTCAATTCCTTTTACTTAATCTATAATGCTTAGGATTGTGTTTAGCTAAAGTTTA
>JBPXJX010000740.1:0-1954 GCA_051715525.1 Bacteroidales bacterium | reverse complement strand
TTTTGGGCAACCATTTTTTTATTGGTTGCTGATAGGGAATATTCAATGAGTATGCCAATGGTCTATTTAAGACAATATGGCATATTATTGTCAAATCAAAGTGACAATATGGCTTGTTTGGTTTTTTTTATTACGAATATGGTTAAAAGCAATGCTGATTCTGCTTTGTTATCGACATATTGGGTGGTTGGCAATATAAAAATCGTATTTTTTTTATATCTTTTCCGATGTTTTTAAATGATAAATGCCCCATTAATGAAGGATTTGGAAAGCGATAGGGACGAAGAGTTGGTAAGGCTAAGGGTTGAGCTCGAAGAGGTAAAGCATAGCTATCAGCTTTTGCAGGATATTGCCATGAGCAGCGAGGGGGGTATTTACATTGTGCAGGATTTCAGGTTTGTGTTTAATAACCCCGGTTTCTGCAACCTAATTGGTTATTCAGCTGAGGAGCTAAAGACTTTAAATTTTATTGATATTGTCCACCCGAACGATAAGAAGCTGATGAAGCTGCTTTTTCAGGGTAACTTCTCCGAAATTCGCCAAAAACAATCAAGCAGCTATACCTTTAGGGTTGTTACCAAGAAAGGCAACCTGAAATGGCTAAAATCGCACGTTTCGGTTATTGAGTGGGAAGGAAAACCCGCATTGCTCGATTCATGCTTCGATATAACCCTTCAGAAAGAAACTGAAACCAAGCTTATCGACGAGGAGCAAAACTTTCGATTGCTCGTAAATACGTTCGATGATTTTGTATTTATTTTGAATAATAAAGGGAATATTATTCAATCGAACCAGCCGGTAATCAACATATTAGGATATCGAGAGCACGAGCTTTTGCTTAAGCCTTTCGAAGATATTATTGCAAACTCGGACGAATTAAACATCACGAAAGTAATTGAAAGCGTACAAAAGAGGAGAAAAGAGAGCTTTTCATCATTTCTAATCACAAAAAAGCAGAATAGAATTCCATCTGAGGTGCGCATGTTTAAAGGTGTTTGGAGCGGTAAAGATGTGATTTTTGTTATTTGTCAAGATATTACCCAAAAGGTAAAGGCCGAAAAAGCCATTAAAATATCGGAAGAGAAGTTCTCGAAAGCCTTTAACACAAAGGCAGTTATGATGGCAATAGTAACTTTTAATAAGGGTTTTTTTATTGATGTAAACGAGGCCTTTTTGCATGGTACTGGTCTTAAGCATAACGAGGTAATTGGTAAGACTATAAACGATGTGGATATATTTGTTTATTCAAATATCAAGGAAGATATTTTAAAGCAAATTTTTACATCAGGCAGGTTTTCGGAGCAGGAAATCCAAATTAAGAATACAAAATGCGAAATTTTAACCTGTTTATTCTCTACCGAAGAAATTATTATACAGGGCGATAAGTGCTTACTCATTGTAATGAGCGATATAACCCAGCGCAAGCAGGTTGAGAAGGAGCTGATTCAGGCTAAAACGTTAGCCGAGGAGGCAAGCAAGGCTAAGGAGCAGTTTTTATCGACAATGAGCCACGAGATTAGAACTCCTATGAATGCAGTAATTGGTATGACTAACCTTTTGCTACAGGAGCATCCTAAGCCAGAGCAAATTGATAATATTAATGCGCTTAAATTCTCTGCAGAGTCGTTACTGGCATTACTTAATGATATCCTTGACTTTAGTAAAATTGAAGCAGGAAAGATTGAACTTGTCAAAGAGGTATTCGATTTAAGGTTTATTATCGATGGCATTAGAAATACCTACGATTTAATGGCCAAGAATAAGGGCATTAATTTACTCTCGGCTTTTGATGATAATATTACGAGTAAATTTATTGGCGACCCAATTAGGATTAATCAGGTTTTAACCAATTTGGTAGGCAATGCCTTAAAATTTACCGAGAATGGTTCAATAGGTATTTCATGCAAGCAGGAATCTGAGGATGAGGAGAGTGCCACCATCTTATTTTCAATCA
>JBPXJX010000739.1:0-19135 GCA_051715525.1 Bacteroidales bacterium | reverse complement strand
CGATATTTGCCGAAAATTGTTATTACGGCTACATATCCTTGGCGCACTGTTACAAAACTCGACAGCAAAATGATTAAAATGGCTGCAGTAATGATAAATGGTGTGTACATACTCTTGTTGTTTAATTGGTTTATTATCCTATAAAGGTATATAAAAAATGAGTGCTAAAGTTATTTTTTAGTTAAAAACGACCCATAAACAATACTACAGGCTACATTAGCTAGATCAGGAAACTTATGAATAGCATCACATTCAATATTGTAACAATAGCGCCAATTGTATAAATTAATGTTTTTGTAAAAATAGTATTCTTATATTTCCCCATCACTTTTTCAGATGATGTTAGCTTTACTTGCAAAAAAATTGTGATTGGAAGCTGAATGCTTAATACCATTTGCGAAATTATTAGCCCGTTAAAAGGGTTTGATATTAGTAAAATAATTAGATAGGCAATAATCAACGATATGGCTACCCCAAGCCTTGAGTGGTTATCTTTAATATCGTAAGGCTCTTTGTACATTCCAGCAAATATTGATCCTGCTGCCATTCCTGATGTAATTGTAGAAGCAATGCCTGCAAAAAGCAATGCAACAGCAAAAACTACCGCAGCATTTGAGCCGAGTAATGGGAGGAGCAGTTGGTTGGCTTGTTGCAGTTCGGTAACCTGCACTCCACTTTTATGAAATGTAGATGCTGCAAGTAGAATCATCGCACTATTAATGGCCCAACCAACCAACATTGAGAACAACGTATCGAAGAATTCAAACTTGAGCTGCTTTTTAATAACCTTATCATCCTGCAAATTCCACTGCCTACTTTGAATTATTTCAGAATGTAAAAAAAGATTGTGAGGCATTACTACTGCACCAAGTACACTCATTATAATTATCATAGAACCTTCAGGAAACGAAGGCGTTACCCATGATGATATGGCCGTATTCCAATCAACGTTTACTAAGGACAATTCGTAAATGAATGACAAGCCTATTATTGAAACGAAAGCAATTATCCACTTTTCAATTACCCTGTAAGAATTGGTGTACAGCATAATACAAACAAAAACTAGTACAAGCAAAGCCCCTGCCCTAATTGGAATATCAAAAAGCATGTTAAGGGCAATTGCTCCGCCAAGTATCTCTGCTAATGATGTTGATATGGAGGCAAGCATTGCTGTTCCTAATATCAAATTTGAGTATTTAGGTTTTAAGTAGATACTTGTTGCCTCTGAAAGACATAATCCCGAAGCTATTCCAAGGTGTGCAACGTTATGCTGCAGAATTATCAGCATAAAAGTTGAAAAGGTAACCATCCATAACAGTGAGTATCCAAAGTCGGATCCGGCTGCAAGATTTGATGCCCAGTTCCCTGGGTCAATAAAGCCAACGGTTACTAGCAATCCTGGCCCAATGAATTTAAAAATATCCTCACCACCTAGTCTTGGTCGATACCCTTTAGCATCAATTCTTTTAATAAAATCAAACATCTTTCAATACAATATAAGTTTTAAACAGATAACCATCTCAAATTAGTATTGTTTAAAGACAAATCTCAACACAATTAATGAACTAATAAAAAATCCATCAACAAATTTGAGCATTTCAAATATAATCAACTAAATACAAAACAATTCTTTTTATTAAAACGTATAATTATTTTAGGTTAGAGAATGTAGAGTACTATTTTTTTGACGAAAAAAAAACTCTCGTCTCCCAAATATTGTAAGAAAAGCAATATCTTGTTTTCGGTTTTTTAATGAGACATATGAGAATTAGGGCTTACTCATTTTTTTTATTATTTTTATTGATATCATCAGCTCACCTTAACTCTTTAGGACAAGAGTTGGGCCGGTTTCCTATATTCAACTTTAACCATCGCGATTACGCTGGACACTCACAAAACTGGGCCGTTACTCAGGATATGCGAGGGCTCATTTATGTTGCAAACAACTCGGGTGTACTAGAATATGATGGTAGTGAATGGCGACTAATTCCTTTAAACGATGCTTTAGCGCGTTGCATCGACATCGACAAAGAGGGTCGGATATGGGTTGGCGGGCAGGATGAAATAGGTTATTTAGCAGCCGATTCAACTACATCCATCAAATATTTTTCATTAACAAGCAAATTGCCTCTGGCTTGCTTACCTCTAGGCTTAGTCCGACAAATATTTGCCACAAAAGAGGGAGTTTTTTTCAGCACACCAAAATGTATTGCTCAAATTAATGGCGAAGTAGTAAAAACGTGGAAGCCAAAAACCTCTTTCCATCGAACTTTCTTCTCCAACAATAAATTATTTGTCAATCAGCCAGAATACGGCCTCACCTATCTTGATTACGATACGCTGAGAATTGTTCCTGAAGCCGACAATATCTCTAAAAAGTTAATCTACTTTATCCAACCCTATAATTCAAAAAAAATTTTAATAGGAACCCAATCCGATGGATTATATCTATACAACCTAGATGCCTTAAGAAAAGACACCCTAATTTGTAAGGATTCTATTATTACCAAATTCAAAACAGAAGCTGATAATTTCCTTGTAAAAAATCTTATTTACAGCTGTGTAAAACTTCCTAATAATCAGTTTGCGATTGGGACATCACGCGGGGGTGCTGTTATCATTGATAAAATGGGGAAATTATTAAGACAAATAAATCTTGAATCGAATTTACAGGATGAATCGGTGTGGAATATGCACCTCGATAACCAGAACAACCTATGGATGGCTCTTAACAATGGGGTTTCTTACACAAATATCAACTCACAATTAACATATTTTGATGATAAACTTGGACTGAAAGGGGCTCTTCAATCAGTTGTGCGGTATAATAACAACCTATATATCTCAACAAGTGTTGGGGTTTCCTTTAAAACAAGCGATGGGTTTAAAGAGGTGAAAAACTTTAACAAGTATGCAAACAGGATGTGCGTGGTGAACACCCCTGACGGCAAATCATCTTTATTAGCAAGTACAGTCGATGGTATATACTATATAAAAAATGATGAGGCATTAAAAATTCCACCCTATAAAAATCAATGCTATTCATTTACCCCTTCAAAACTTTTTTCAAACATTGTTTATGCGGGATTAAATGATGGTGTTGGTATCCTTCGATATATACAAGGATCATGGCAATTCTTAGGTAAAATTGAAGGAACAAAGGGGCAGGTTTACTCGATTGTTGAAGATACTGATGGCCGATTATGGTACTCGCATCGTTATAAAGGAGTTAGCCGTTGCAACATTGTTAACCCTTATCAAATGGTAACCGAACCTGTTAAAGCATACCATCAACTTCCATTCTCACCTCGAAATGACGACATGTCAATAAACCTAATTGATGGGGTCATCAAAGTCTCTACCGATAAAGGTCTTTGTCGGTATGACCATAAAAAAGATTGTTTTATTCCCGACTCTTGTTTAGGCATTGAATTTGCGGACGGTTCAACAGGTATTAGAATTCTTAATCAGGATAAAAAAGGAAACTTATGGTTCGAGGCATATAAGAAAAACCCTAGCCGTTGGCTTGAGAGAGCATACCTTTATCCAGATAAAACTTACCGGAGGAATCCATCACAATTCCGTATTATCCCTGATATGATTTTTAATGATGTTCTAAGCGAGGAAAATGATATTAACTGGATAGCAACATCCGATGGACTTTACAGATTTGATGGGAGGGCAAAGGGTGAAGAGCAATCAATCATAAAACTACTTATACGTAGGGTATCAACAAATAACTCAAATCAGGTCTTTAACGGCGCGTTCTCACTACCAAAGAATAGTTACGGGTACAGAAGCACTAGTTTTTCATCGACTAGTACTACAAAGCAAAAATTCGAAAGCCAAGAAAACTCAATGCTATTCTACTTCTCCTCTCCTTTTTTTGGACAGAATCAAACTATAAAATACAGCTACATACTTGAAGGGTACGACAATAAATGGAGTGAGTGGGTTTCTGATCAAAAGAAGGAATACACCAACCTGCCATCTGGAAATTATAAATTTGTTGTAAAAGCAAGGAATGTTTTTGATAACGAGAGCCCTGTTGCCTCATACTCTTTCAGCATCAACAGACCATGGTATAAATCACCAGCATCATTTATCTTATACCTCCTAATAATTGCCATTATTATTTGGGTATATGTAACAATAAAAACAAGTCTCCTTAAGAGTTCTAACTTAAGGCTTCAGGTAATGGTTAAGGAAAGAACGAAGGATCTAATCCTTTATCAGGAAGAGATTATTGAGAAAAACGAGGAACTATTGCAGCAAAAGGAGGAAATGCAGGTTCAGCGCGATGAACTTCACGAACAAAACAGGCAAACTGCAGCAAGCCTTGAGTACGCAAAAACCATTCAGCAAGCCATACTTCCCGATCTTGGTTCGCTAAATGATATAATTGAGCATTTTATATTGTATAGACCTAAAGATGTTGTTTCAGGCGATTTTTACTGGACTTCACGTATTCCATCAAAGTCGAAACAAGGTGAAAAAATATTTATTGCTGTAGTAGATTGCACTGGACATGGTGTTCCTGGCGCATTCATGTCGATGATTGGCAGTCGACTACTCAGCGAAATTGTTAATGAGAAAAAAATTTATAACCCTGCCGACATTTTAACCGAACTCAACAAGTCGGTTCATCAGGCATTAAGGCAAGATGTAAGCGAAAGTTTTGATGGAATGGATGCTTGTATTTGCCTAATTGAGCACAAAATTGAGAACCAATACATAGTAACGTTTTCCGGAGCTAACAGAACGCTAAACTTCTACCAAAACGGAACTCATAAGATACAAACCCTTAGAGGAAACCGCAAAACCATTGGCGGATTAATGCCTGATGTTGAGCCTGAATTTCTTAACACTCGAATTTACTTAAGCCCTGGCGATATATTAATCCTTAATTCTGATGGCATTGTTGACCAAAATAACGAGCAAAGAAAGAAGTACACCAATACCCGATTCCACGCTGCAATTATTGGTAGCATAAACGAACCCATGAAGGTTTTAGGCGAAAAAATTGCAAAGGATTTTGATCGTTTTAAGGGGAATGCATTCCAACGCGACGATATTACCGTGCTTGGGCTTCGATTCAAAGAAGAAAGAGAGTAGGCAAATCAACTATTTAAACCTTTCATAACCCTTAATAGTCCTAATAATTACTAGTAACTTAAAGATATTAGATTATGAAATACCCATGCAATGCAGTTTGCACAACCAAACTCGCGATTTCACCAGAGATATACAAAGATGGACAACCGAGCATTTTTTGCGTGCTCAGTGTAGCCAAAACATGGGTGCTTGATCATAATTAAAATTGTTGCTCATTAAAAATTAATAACAATAAAATTTCGTACTGATGAAACTTAAAATCTTTTGTATTGCAATTGCAACATTGGCAATATCATGCAGTGCTCCTGAAAAACCCAAAGAAACAGTAGTTGGGGCAACATCACCAAAAATTGAAAATGGAATTCTAACACCTGAGGTATTATGGTCGTTTGGGAGACTCGGAGAGACTGCAATCTCACCCAATGGCGCATTAATTGCTTATACTGTTTCATACTACTCGGTTGAGCAGAATAAAAGCAACTCCGACTTATACATAATGAATGTTGATGGAAGCAATAAAAGGCAGCTGACCTCAACCAGTTCACATGAGTTTAACCCTTTATGGATTAACGATTCAACAATTGCTTACCTATCAACTGAAGGGGAAACTGCGCAAATATGGACAATTAATGTAGATGGGAGCAACAAACAAAAAATCTCATCGCATGATTCAGATATTAACGGATTCCAATTATCACCTAAAGGTGATAAAGTTCTTTTCTTTAGTGAGGTAAAAATCGACAAATCAACCTCAGATATTTACCCTGACCTGCCAAAGGCCAGCGGTATGATAATTAATGATTTAATGTACAGACATTGGGATTCATGGGAGGATGGCTATTATAGCCACATATTTGTTGCTGATATTAAAGACGGTATGATTTCAAATATCAACGATATAATGCAGAATGAACCATACGATTCCCCCCTTAAACCTTTTGGCGGAAACGAGGAGGTTTCCTGGACTCCCGATGGAAAGCAAATTGCATATACTTGTAAAAAGTTAATAGGTAAGGAGTATGCGTTTAGCACTAACTCCGACATTTACCTGTATAATCTTGAAAATAAAGAGGTAAAAAACCTTACCGAGGGCATGATGGGTTACGACAAAGCACCCGTTTTCTCACCCGATGGCAGCAAAATGGCATGGTTGTCGATGGAGCGTGCAGGATTTGAAGCGGATAAAGATCGATTATTCATTTTAGATTTCGCAACAGGTCAGAAAACCTACATGACTGAAGACTTTGACTATTCAGTATCCAATACGCAATGGACCGCGGATGGCAAATCAATCTTCCTAGTTTCTGGAGTAAATGCAACATATCAAATATATAAAATGGATGTTACTACCAAGGAGATAAAAGCAATTACAAAAGGAAATCATGATTACCACTCCGTTCAAATAGTAGGAAATGTTTTAGTTGGAGACAAAGTTACCATAACAAAACCAGCTGAGATATACACAATCAACCCTAGTACTGGCGAAGAATCAGAAATCTCATTCATTAATAAAGACATACTTAGCCAACTTACCATGCCAACTGTTGAGCAGCGTTGGGTTAAATCATCTGATGGTAAAATGGTACATAGCTGGGTTATACTTCCTCCAAATTTCGATAAAACGAAGAAATACCCTGCAATTCTTTACTGCGAAGGTGGCCCACAAAGCGCAGTTAGCCAGTTCTGGAGCTATCGTTGGAACTTCTCAATAATGGCATCAAATGGATATATAATAGTTGCACCAAGTCGCAGAGGAACACTAACCTTTGGGCAGGCATGGACAGATCAGATCAGCAAGGACCATGGTGGCCAAGAGATGAAGGATTTACTTGCATCGATTGATGATGTTAGTAAAGAACCTTGGGTTGATAAAGAACATCTTGGTGCTGTTGGAGCAAGTTATGGAGGACAAACCATATTCTGGCTTGCAGGGAATCATCACAAACGATTCAAAGCGTTTATAGCCCATTGTGGCGTTTTCAACTCTGAAATGGAGTACCTAACAACCGAAGAGATGTTTTTTGATAATTGGGAAAATGGCGGTGCTCCATGGGAAACTGACAACAAGGTAGCTATGCACAGCTATGCACAAAGTCCACATAAATTTGTTAAAAATTGGGATACCCCGATTTTAATCGTACACGGAGGGAAAGACTTCAGAATACCTTACACTCAGGGTATGGCAGCATTCAACTCCGCTCAAATGCTTGGAATTCCTAGCAAGTTTCTATTTTTTCCCGACGAAAACCATTGGGTGTTAAAACCTCAGAATGGTATTTTATGGCAAAGGGAGTTTAAAGGTTGGCTTGACAAGTGGTTGAAATAATAAAAAAAGGGGTTTAAACCCCTTTTTTTTATCTCTTAATGCAATTCCCAAGCCGATAATCGTCAACCAGGTATGAACCTTTATTTTTATTATAAAAGAAGGTTTTAAGTTTACCACTAAAAGAAATGTCATTCGAGAGTTTAAGGCTATACTCAACTGTTTGCCATCTCCTTACAAGGCTATCGTTTAAAGCCAGATCTAACTCTTTATAATATAGCTGTTTCTCGTTTTTAACAACCTCAATAACAAATAGCAATGGTTGCTTTAAAGTATCTAATGCTTTTAACTTTAAGTTTATGTAAAGTTCCAAGGGTTTTTCGAAGCGAAGGGTTGATAAATCGAATTCACGATAAAGTATTTGTGAGTTGTTTGGATTTACCTTAAGACACTTAGTATCGCCTTTATCATCAAAATAAATCAATGCTGAATCGGGTTGATGATAAGTGCGTTCAAAATCGTAGTTCACAAGCGATTTAAATTCTGCTTTTGTACCATAGGCTATCATTCGATTCTGGTTTAAAATAGAACTATCGGGCATTATACGCCTAAAAACTGCTGTTTTATAATCTCTTCCGTATATCTTAAAATTAATTTCAGGCTCAAAAACCTTTAGCAGTTCAAACGAATGGTTTCGTGCGAGGGAATCGAAATCGAGACCATCAACAGGAAAATACTTTTCATCATAAATGATAATCGACCCAATTTCAGAATGACTAATATCTTTTCTTACCTGAAAAAGGTTATTAACCCTTGTGGTATCGAATGGGTTCAGGCCTAAATAGTAAGTAATACTGGCATCTTTAAAGCAAATCCTATTCGTGTCGAGCTTGTTCTCTTTAACCCAATTGGTTGTTTGCTCAATTACTTTATCATAATTATTTTTATTAATTGGGTAGTTTTGAACTGCAAAAGGAATGTGTATAACAGATATAATACCAATATAAAGAGCAGCTGTTTTAACCCATGTTTGCTTGAAAAGAATCTCAAACATTAGGGAAAATAAAGTCAATCCCCTTGTTGACATAACTGCCATCAAGGGTACTATTGCAGCCATATAGCTATTATTACCCTGGGAATTACCAAAACCCGTAAACCACATAATAGATTGGGCAAATAGGTATGTAATAAATGGCAGAAAGACAAGAAAAAACTCCCTGTAAAACTCCTTTTTATTTCTTAAATAAAGAGTAACCCCTGCCACTAAACCTGTAACATAGAATATCTCGTTTGGAATACCAAAATAACCAGGGCTACGCTTTATGAATTGAAAAAAGTTCCCAGTACCATAAACCCCAACTTTATCAAAATATGGATTTTTGGTTATCAACCAAAATAAATCGTTGTAAAAAATCCCTCCTACAAATGTGTATATTAAGATCGATGAAAAAAGCAGCATTATTGGTTTATATTGCTTCTTATGCAATAAATAGAATGCATATATTGGTATTAAAAAAATACCTGCAGAGGTTATAAGTGGTAAAGTTGATATTAACAACGACCCTAAAACATACCTACTTTTAAGGAAAAGATATGATGCTAAAATTGCTAGAAATGCAAAAAGAATCTCGGTTAACCCTGAAAATACAGTATAAGTAAATATTGGAGTAAAGCTGCAAAGAATGATAGCCAAAATTGGTTGCTTCATTTTCAACTCCTTAGCAACTAGGTAAGAAAACAACCCAGCCCCAATGGCTAAAAGAATATTTAAGAATTGAAGCGCTTTAAATCCAAACAATGCGAATGGTGAGCTCAAAAGTATGAAAATGGGTTTTGCGCAAGGGTTTAAAAATAAGTTAGGGTAGTTAAAGGCATAGTGAGAGTAGCTGTAAAACCAAACGCTTTCTGATGCGCCGGTAAAACCCGTAGAAAAAAATAAATTCGTAACAAATAGTAAGAAAATAATTGAGAGTGTAATAATTACAAACCTCTTCTCACTAAAGAATTCGTGTAACGAATGGAAAAAATCAGATACTTTCATCTTACAAATTATTTACGGGCAAAAATATTGTTTTTTTTAAAATACAATTAAACATCAATAGTTGACAACAGGCTTAAATGAAACAATAAGCATAAGACACTATTTATCAACATAAAACTCGGATGATTTATTCCATTTAGGAAAAATATTTTCATTAGCTAATCGATACCCGAAATTGAAAAAAAGTTTAGAATCGTCGAGCAAGCCATCCAAGTTATCTCTTTTAGGATCATACTCATCTTGCGGTTTGTGATAAATATTTTTCCAATATGAATCGATTAACGCTTGAGTTCTCTCTCTACCTAGGTCACATTGTTCTGAATACCCTTTTGCAAACATAGCAGGTACCCCGGCTTTAAGGAATGGCAATTGGTCGGAGCGGAAAAACATCCCATTTTCTGGATTTGGATCGGGAGTAATATATCTTCCAAATTTTGCTGACTCTTCTGCCAGCAACTGGTCAAGCGATGAATGACCAAGCCCCGTAACAGTTACATCTTTAAACTTACCTAGGAATAGAATTACATCATTATTTATTATTGCAACCGTTTTCTTAATATCAACAGGTGCGTTGGCAACAAAATAACCTGAACCATATAAGCCCGACTCTTCGGCAGTTGGCGAGAAAAATAGCACTGTGCGCTTAGGAGCGACACCAACGCTTTTGAATGCTTTAGCAATAGAGAACATCCATGCAATAGCAGCTGCATTATCGGATGCTCCATTATATATTGAGTCGCCATTAACCTTTTTCGCAATACCAAGATGATCCCAATGAGCTGAATAAACGACCACTTCGTCGGGTTTTTCGCTACCCCTAATAATTCCTGCAACATTTCTCGAAACCGACTTAACAATTTTATTTTCGATTTTAACATTCAACTTTGCATTCATACTAAAGTGCTTAAATCCTTTTTTACAAGCATTCGCTTTTTCGATTTCGTAATCGAAACCACAGTTCTTAAAAAGTTTAACGGCAGCATCTTTAGTTATCCAACCATTTAACATGCACCTTTTTGTAACCAATTCTGGTGAATCGAGATAAAGTAAAGGGGTGTTGTTTTTGCTACCAGCAACATCCCATGGATACCCGGCTGCTGCATCCTCATGAACAATTAAGCATCCCAATGCACCTTTACGCTCAGCCTCCTCAAACTTATAACGCCAACGACCATAATAGGTCATCGTTTTGCCCTTAAAAAGAGTGGTGTCTGCTGTGTAAAAACCGGGATCGTTAACCAATACAACAACTACTTTACCCATAACATCTAGGTTTTCAAAGTCATTCCATCCAAACTCAGGGGCGTCGATACCAAATCCAGCAAAAATTACCTCTGCCTTTTCAATATTTGTTTGTTTATTAATAGCTGGGCACCAAGCGCAATAATCAATATCCGCTTTTAGATTTATCTTATTCGCCTTAGCATCAACGGTTAAGATATCAGGCACTTTTGAAACTATTGATACCATTGGAACATCTTGCAAGTAAGAATTATCAAAAGCTGGTTCAAGCCCAATCTCTTTCATTCGCTTTTCTAAGTAGGAAATTGTCCTTGTTTCACCAATAGTAAATGGGGCACGACCCTGAAGGCTATCATGAGAGAGAACCATGATATCCTTTTCCAAATCACTATTAGCAAACGATTTAATAGCTGAATCTTTTCTATTTGAACATGAAAGCGAAAATAAAATGATAAGAAAAAGTATGTATTTCATAAAGCAGATTTATGTGCATGTTTTTATTTAGTCAAAGAAAAGAAAACTTTCAAAGAATTAGTAATTTTAAAGCTTCAAAAACGTAAAAATTAAATTAATAATTGCATAACACCATGAAAATGAAACCCAACCCTATCAAACTAATCGCAATGGCTTTAATAATAGCTGGAACATCCTGTTCAACTGCAGTGAAGGAGCAAGTTAAAGAGCCTTTAAAAATTGACATTTCGTTAACTCAAGACGAAATATCAAAAGGTTTAATGACCCCTGAAATTATGTGGAAATTTGGCCGTGTAAATAATCCTTGCCTTTCACCTGATGGAAAAACATTAGTCTATACAATTACTTACTACAACCTTAAAGAAAATAAAGGCATTACTCATCTGTATTCAGTTACAACTGATGGTGGTGAACCAAAGCAGCTAACCAATGGTACAGGTTCAGAATCGAATCCACAATGGACTGCCGATGGGCAGCTAATCCGCTTCCTTTCATCAGAAAGTGGCAGTTCACAAATATGGGAAATAAAAGCTGACGGTACTGGTTTACATCAGGTTAGCAGTGTTGAGGGTGATATTGATGGCTTTATGTTTTCTGCTGACGGAACTAAGGTATTATTTGCAAAAGCAGTAAAAACTGAGAATCTCGCTATCGATTTACATCCTGATATGGATAAAGCGAATGTTCGCATAATCGATAATTTAATGTACCGTCATTTCGATTACTGGGAGGATGGTTCGTATAGCCACATTTTTATTGCCGACCTAAAAGATGGTGCATTGCAAAACTCAAAAGATATTAATGAGGGCGAGAAGTGGGATACCCCAATGGCTACCGATTTTGAAATTGCTGAAGTGCAATGGAGCCCTGATGGTAAAAAAGTTGTTTACTGTTCAAAGAAGCTTTATGGTAAAGATTATGCAGTTAGCACAAACTCGGATATCTATGTTTATGATCTTGAGTCTGGTAAAACTGATAATATTACCACAGATAATGTTGGCTACGACAGAAATCCATCTTATTCACCAAATGGACAATACATTGCATGGACTAGTATGGAACAACCGGGCAACGAAGCCGATCAAAGAAGACTCTTTATTATCGATTTAGCCAATAACCAAAAAACTTATCTAACTCAGGGATTTGATCAAAACGTTGAGCAATACGTTTGGGGTGCTGACAGTAAAAGCATTTACTTTGCCAGCGGTATCAAAGGAACCGAGCAATTATACTCAATTAATATTGAATCAAAAGTGATTAAACAGATCACTAAGGGAACCCATAATTTCACAGCATGTCAAATTAGCAACGGCGTTCTAATTGGTCAGAAAATGAGTATGAGTATGGCTGCCGAGTTCTTTAAGGTTGATGAAGCCACTGGTACAGAAACTCAGCTAACATTTACCAATAAGAACATCTACAGCAACATTAAAATGGGTGAAGTTCAGGAGCGTTGGGTAAAAACTACCGATGGTAAAGACATGCTTGTTTGGGTTATTCTACCTCCAAACTTCGATAAAACCAAGAAGTACCCAACTTTGCTATACTGCCAAGGTGGACCACAGAGCACAGTAAGCCAATTCTGGAGTTTCCGTTGGAATTTCCAAATGATGGCTGCAAACGGCTATATTATAGTGGCACCTAACAGAAGAGGTGTTCCTTCATTCGGGAAAGCATGGAATGCTCAAATCTCTGGCGATTATAGTGGACAAAACATTAAAGACTACTTAAGTGCAATTGATGATGTTAGCAAAGAACCTTTTGTTAATAAGGATAAGTTAGGTTGTGTTGGCGCCAGCTATGGTGGATATTCGGTTTACTATCTTGCAGGACATCACCAAAAACGCTTCAAAGCGTTCATCGCACATTGCGGTATGTTTAATCTCGAAAGTTTCTACGCTGCTACTGAGGAGACATTCTTCCCTAACAATGATTTAGGTGGTCCTTACTGGGAAAAAAATAATGCAATTGCCCAAAAATCGTTTGCTAACTCACCTCACAAATTCGTTCAAAACTGGGATACTCCAATCCTAATTATAACTGGTGAAATGGATTTACGCATCCCATACACTGAGAGTTTACAAGCTTTCAATGCAGCACAGCTGAGGGGTATTCCAAGCAAATTGCTTGTTTATCCTAAGGAAACACACTTTGTAACAAAACCACAAAATGCTGTAATCTGGCAGCGTGAATTCTTTAGCTGGTTAGATAAATATTTAAAATAGATTAGTTAAAAGAGCCTCGGAGAAAACTCCGAGGCTCTTTATTTATTAAAACTCCTCATTTTTTTTGGTATTCCTACCTATCGATATTCACCCAATGAATTGGTCTGTCTAAAACAAACCCAAGTCTTTTCACTAATGACATTGAGGCATTGTTAGTGGTTTCAACATATGTAAATGGGGTTTGACCTAACACCCTAACCTTTTGTATCAAATCAATAACAAGCGCTTGTGCAATACCACGCCTGCGGTAAGTTTCGAGAACATGAAGCATACCCATAGCACCATCATCGTGGGTTAAAACCCATCCAGCCAATACTCCATCAATACGAAAAGCAGAACTTGGACCTTGGGCTATTTGATCTTTGATATAATCTATACTTGTATATGCTTTATAGTTTGAATTAGCGTAGATATGCTCAGCATCAGACTGCATTAAACGGGTAACGTCTAGCGATGATTTTGATAACTCTAGATTATTGGGTAAATAAAGTCTTTGACAGGATAAAATCCATTTACAAGTATACTTTTGCTTTACTATTTCGAGCAAGCCATCATCAATTGTAGCAATGTATTTATCATTAATACCTGTATTATCTAAAAACCACTCAAAATCTCTAGTATCATGAATTGAAACATACCACCAATCCTCATCGCTATGCCCCTGAACCATTATTGAATTCCCATGCTTCAATACTTTTAACGGTTGATGCTTTGAAAAAAACCCGATTATGCTAATATTTGAAAGTGGTTGAACTTTTAGCTTCTCTTCAATATCAAATGGTAACATTCCAAATCTATTTAACCGAATTCATTACAATCTCCACTTTTTCTGAAATTGGAATACTTCCTTGTATCCAATGAATATCAATTCCATTTCGTTCCATTCTACGAAACCATGTCATCTGTCGTTTTGCGAATTGCGCGATGGCGTTATTTAATTGAGTAAACATCTCATCATAGGACAATTGACCAAGAATATATTGGGTAATAAACTTATACTCTAGCCCATAATATATAAGGTCATCAGGTTTTACACCTGAATCGATAAGGCCTTTTACTTCATCTACCATTCCATCCTTTAACCTTTGTTTGAGTCGACAGGTAATCCTGTTTCTTTCGTTGTTTCGACTAAATTTAACGCCAAAAATGATATTGCTAATTTTAGGCAATGGAGTTTCATCTACAACATTATTTGCATAGTACTCTTCAATTTCGACTGCCCGCTCAAGCCTTTTTCGATTAGTTGTATCGGTCTGATTATGTAATTTTTTGTATGATGCGAGTTTATTGATAAGCACCTCATCCGTTTGTTGTTTCATCCACTGCCTTAGCTCAGCATTATCTGGAACAGCAATAAGTTTATACCCTTTTATAACCGACTCAATATATAATCCGCTTCCGCCGCAAAGAATTGGTTGATTTCCTTTAATTTTGATATCACTATATGCTTTGAAAAAATCTTTCTGAAACTCGTAAACATTATACTTACTTCCAGCATCTGCTATATCGATAAGATGATAAGGTATTTGAACATTATCGACGGTATAATCTGCAATATCTTTACCTGTACCCAAACTCATTCCTCGGTATACCTGACGCGAATCGCCGCTAATTATTTCACCACCTAGGGCTTTTGCAACTTGAGTTGCAAGTTGAGTTTTGCCGCTAGCTGTAGGTCCAATAATAGTTATTAGATCGTATTTTGAGGGCATATTATTGAAGTCGAGATAAGGTTAATAATAAAAACATCAAACGTTACAATTGGCGTAAAAATAGCTATTTTTGCCATCGTCAAATAAAAAACACACTAATTCCTATCCGTTTTATTAATGGAGAAAAACGTTCAAATAAGGAACAAAAAAGCAACCTTTGAGTTCGAAATTATCGAAAAGTTTGTTGCAGGTATCGTGCTTACAGGTACCGAAATAAAATCGATACGAATGGGTAAGGTAAATTTTCTCGATACATACTGCCATTTCGTAAATGGTGAACTATGGGTTAAAGGTTTAAATATTGCCGAATACGACTGGGGCACATACAATAATCACGATCCACGTCAAGAACGTAAACTATTACTAAACAGAAAAGAGCTAATTAAACTTTCTAGGCAATCGCAGGAGAAAGGCCTTACAATAATTGCTCTAAAAATGTTTACCAACGACAAGGGATTTGCTAAGTTAGAAATTGCATTAGCAAAAGGGAAAAAAAGTCACGACAAACGCGAGAGCATCAAAGAGAAAGATGCAAAACGCGAAATGGATAGGTATTCAAAAAAATAGACTACTACTTCAGTTATTCGCTACTCCTTTTATCAAATTATATCAATATTAAGTTTGGTGTTTATTAAAAATAAATACCTTACACTTCTTTTTTTGGAATAGTTATTGCCATTTACTTCAAACCTCTCCCAGTTTTCAACATATGTGCTAATTTAAATATTGCTTATGGAGTATGTAGTTATAGGTTTACTTTTAGGATACATTATTTTCATTCATCTTCAAATGCACAAAAAGGACAAGATGATCGAAGCAATGGTTGATAAACTTGGCAAAGTTGAGAAGGATTGGGATAATAACCAAATACTATCGCTATTAGAAAAGCACAGGGTTCAGTACAATGTAACACCCATATTACGCAACAGGTTATTCGATGAAAATGTGCAAAGCTTCCTTTTCGCAAACGAAAAAGATTCGAAAACTTTTGTTCACTACACAAAAGATGAATTTACTGCAAAGAAAATTGCCCGCGAAGGATTTCGATTCATTGAGTCCTTTGACAAAACTGCCGAGCATGTAATTAACGATTCCGTTGATCTTAACTACAAACACAACATTAGGAAATATTATGGCAAATATATTGTTGTGATTTGCATTGACAATGAAATCTACAACCATTTTAACGAAGAGCTAAGATTACTTAACAGGCAAGACGATCAACCAGAGCATATTGTTTCCGGAATTCCATCGTTTAAGAATGAAAATGACGAAGAGGTTTTTACCATCTCCAACCGATTTATAAAAGGATATATCAATTACGAAAACGGAGCTATCATCTCAAACCCTGATTTTAGCCCAACCCATAAATACTATATCAGTAAAGAGCAGTTCAATTAAGGTCTTTAAAAGACTTTTATTGAAATTAACATCACTTCTACACATCAATTATTAGCCAAACTTTTGTATTTCAATCTAAAAACTAATATCTTAGTTTGATTTTTCAGCATTAGCTGAACACTCATACATCTAGATTTGTTTGATAAGAATTAAACCTTGAACTCATAGAAGTATCATGGAGTATATTGTTGTAGCCGTCCTTATTTTTTACATAGTCTACCTTCATCTTCAGTTGAATAAGAAGAGTAATCTTATTGAATCGATGGTGGGTAAACTCACCAAACTCGAAAAGGAATGGGATACACAACATGTGCTTAATTTACTTGAAAAACTTCGACAGCTGAGCAACGACAGCAATTTGAAACGTGATAAACTTTTCGACGAGAATGTGATGAAATTTATGTTTGCAAATGATAGCGACTCAAAAATATTTGTCCATTACACAAAAGAGGAGAACATTGCTAAAAGAATTTCAGATGATGGCTTTATCTTTGTTGATTCATTTGAAAAAACAGTTGAGCAGGTAATAAACGATAGCGTAGACTTAACGTATAAACATAATATTCGGAAATACTACGGCAAGTTTATAATAATCATTTGCATTTCAAATGATATTTACAATCGTTACGATCACGAATTAAAAGAGTTAGAAAAGAATAATGTTCAAGTAGAGCAAGTTTTAACCGAGATACCATCGTGTTTTAACGATAATCATGATGAGGTTTTCACACTATCGAGAAGATTTGTTAAAGGATATGTAAATTACGAAACAGGCGAAGTTTATTACAACCCCATATTTAACCCATACTTTAGTTCTCCTGCCTTTAACGACAACCTAAGCAGAGTAAAGAACTAATCAACTTTAATTTTGAGATTTCAAACATACATTTAGCGCCTCCTTTTCTTTCATCTATTATATAAGTCTATTGAATATATTCACAAAATGCTAACTTTGGCATAATTCATTCTATTAAAACATCATTTAGGCTAGAATTTCAAATGAATATCCTCCTAGTTTATCCCGAAAACCCTGATACTTTTTGGAGTTTTAAGCATGCCCTTCGATTCACAAACAAAAAATCATCAATACCACCTCTTGGCCTTATTACTGTTGCTGCTTTACTGCCAAAAGAGTGGAATAAAAGGCTAGTAGATATTAATATAAATAAACTAGAAACCAGCGATATAAAATGGGCCGACTACGTCTTTATAAGCGGGATGTATGTTCAAACCGATTCAGCAAACGAGATTATTGCAGAATGTCAAAAGCATAATGTTAAGATTGTTGGTGGCGGGCCACTTTTCACTCAAAACTTCAATCACTACTCGCATATCGATCACCTAGTGCTTAATGAAGCTGAAGTAACTTTACCTTTGTTCATTAGTGATCTAATATCGGGTAAAACACCTCAAAAAATATATCGCAGCTCTGACTATGCTGATATGACCAAAACCCCAACACCAGATTTCAGCCTTCTTTCTCTGAAAGATTATGTTGGTATGAATATTCAGATTGCACGTGGTTGCCCATTTGCATGCGATTTCTGTGAAATCACCTCGCTGCTTGGTCACAAGGTAAGAATGAAAACGACCAAACAGGTCATCGCTGAATTAGATGCGCTTTACAATTTAAACTGGCGTGGCATAGTATCAATTGTTGACGACAACTTTATTGGAAATAAAAAGCAAGTTAAAACCGATTTGCTGCCATCATTAATAAAATGGATGAAAGAGCACAACCATCCATTCTCTTTCAATACTCAAACTTCAATTGATCTTGCTGATGATGACGAGCTGATGTCAATGATGATTGAAGCAGGCTTTTTCTCTGCATTTATTGGCATCGAAACGCCCGACGAGCAAGGCCTTGAAGATTGCAATAAAGTCCAAAATCGCAATAGGGATCTTCTCAAAAGCGTAAAAAAAATTCAACAAGCGGGTTTTCAGGTTACAGCTGGTTTTATTGTTGGATTCGATAGTGATACTCAAACTGTTTTTGAGCGACAAGTAGAATTTATCCAACAAAGCGGAATAGTGTCTGCATTGGTTGGCTTGCTTAATGCCCCAAAGAACACAAAACTCTACAACAGACTTGAGGCTGAAAACCGAATACTTGCCGATGCAACGGGCAATACAACCGACTCTACCATAAATTTCATACCAAAAATGGATATGGATGAACTCATGAGCGGATATCGCTCAATCATTCACAGCATATACTCATCAAAGCCATACTATAAAAGGGTTCGCAAATTCCTTCGAACTCAAAAATTTCCTCATAAACGAAATAAGAAATTTGAACTATCCATAATCATTGGCTTTCTAAAATCTGTTGTGGTAATTGGTTTAATAAAAAGAGGACGAAGAGAGTATTGGAAATTCCTTTTATGGACACTTTTTAGCAGACCTCAACTATTTGTAAATGCTGCTACTTTAACGGTTTTTGGTTACCACTATCGAACAGTTTTTAAGATTAGGAAATAAACTTATTTCGCTGTAATTTGTCATAGTAAACAATTGATTAACTCAAAAATTAAACTATGAAAAATTACATTACATTATTTCTCCTTTTTCTTGCCCTCCAGCTACCTGGGCTGGCGCAAGAAAACATTACCTATCAAAAACCTTCGGCAGAAATTCTTGCTTTAGCCGATTATCAGAG
>JBPXJX010000738.1:0-6607 GCA_051715525.1 Bacteroidales bacterium | reverse complement strand
TTTCTTTTCATTGCTTGCATACGGCTTTAATCAGTATGAAAAAACTGCAACTAATGACATAGGGTTTCCATTAATTACAAACTATAAAACAGGAAATTATAATGCGCATCCACAGAATTGGGGAATTGTTCAGGATGATCGGGGATTGATGTATTTTGCAAACGGTGATGGTGTTCTTGTATACGATGGAAATACATGGGAGCTTATAGAACTAAACAATAAAGAAGCAGCAAGAGCATTAGGAAAAGATTCTGATGGAATAATTTACACAGCAGGCTCAAATGAACTGGGCTATCTGCAGCCCAATGAATTTGGAAAACTTGGATATGTTTCGCTTATCGATTCTCTTGGATTTAAAGACGTTGGAATTATCAGAAATATTTTAATTATTGATAAAAACATTTATTTCAGGTCTTCAGAATACTTAATTCGTTTAAACCAAAGTGGATTTGCTTTTTGGAAAGCTAAATCATCCTATACTATTATTTTTGCTTTTAATAAGAAGTTATTTGTTCAAGATGAAGAATTTGGCTTGTTTGAAATTGAAAACGATTCCCTTATTTTAGCTCCATCAGGGAAGGATTTCATAAATAAGAAGTTCTATTTTGCACAGCAGTATAATAATGAGGTTTTACTTGCTAATAGACTCAAGGGATTATATACATATAATCCTAATAAAGATGAAAACGATAGGTTACAACAAATAAATTCAGATGCAAATCAAATCCTTGTTAACGACTTTGTTTACACTGGAATCATTACCAAGGATGGCAAAATTATTCTTGGAACAAATAGCGGAGGATGTATAATTGTAAACAAATCAGGCAATACCCTCTCTCGAATCACCAAAGAATCTGGATTACTACAAAATAAAATCCACTCACTTTTTATCGATAAGGATAATTTCCTCTGGCTTGCGTTAGATAAAGGTATTTCCAAATGCGATTATTCAGGTCCTATAACTTATTGGAACGAACTTCTTAATCTTGACGGGGTTGTTCAATCGTTGATTGAATATAATGGATTGTTATACATTGGAACCCTACAAGGGCTTAATTATTTAAAAAACAGCAGAATAATAAAAGTAAAAAGCGGGATATCTCAAACATGGACTTTTTTAAAGTATAAAGTACCTTCCATTAATAAAGAGATACTTCTTTTAGGAGCACTAGAAGGGGTTTATGTTTTAGAGAATAATCAGTTTGTTAAGATTCTCAATACTAAAGTAACTTACAAACTTTATCAGTCTAACGCTAGGCCAAATTTCATATATGTTGGCACAGAGGAAAATCTTGGTATTATTGAGTATACTCGAGGAAAATTCGTATTCAAGGGTTACATTCCTAGGTCAGGTCTAAGCATTCGATCAATATTTGAAGATGAAAATGAAGAATTATGGTTAGGAACATTCCGCGAGGGGGTGATTCGAATTACTCCCTCTGATAATATCTTAGCCCCCCAAAATATAGTAAACTATAAATTTGAGGAGGGATTACCATCTCTTAAAAATATATTAATATATCCTTTTAATAATAAGCTTCTATTTTCAACAGAACAGGGCTTCTATCGCTTTGATAAATCCTTGAGTAGGTTTATACCTGACAATACTTTTGAGAATATTTTTACTGGAAAATCTAAAGATATTTTCAATTTTGTTGAAGATTCTAATGGCAATGCTTACATCACTCAATTAAATAATTATCATGGATCTATCGGTTTTGCAGCTAAAGAACCAGATGGGAGTTACCAATGGAACTCTCAACCTTTTAATAAAATGCCAAACATGATGATGTTAGTTACCTATTTGGATCAAAAAGGGAATTTTTGGATTGGAGGTTCAGAAGGTCTTTATAAATTTGATAAAACCTCAGAAAACTTTAACCTTGATAGGCATATTACGATTATCAGAAATGTTAAAATTGGTAGGGATTCTTCTGTTTTTTATGGCAATTATTTTATAGAAAAAGATGGTAAAAGGTACTTTACAACAACACAAAACGAGTCACTAAAATATAGCATCGATTATCGTTTAAATTCCTTTAAATTCATCTATTCTACTCCCGAATTTAGCAACGAGAACGAATTGCAATACCAATACATTTTAGAAGGTTATGACGACAAGTGGTCCGATTGGACTACTTCTAAAACCAAGGAGTACACAAATTTGCACGAAGGGAAATACACCTTCAGAGTAATTTCAAAAAACATTTACGATATAAAAGGCGAAGAAAGTTCATTCGAGTTTATTATCCGTTCACCATGGTATAGAACCACAATCGCCTACATATGGTATCTAGTGCTAGTTTTTTTATTTATACTGATAATTGTAAAAATAAGTATTCGAAAACTTAAGTATTCTAATATTGAACTTGAGAGACAGGTTCAAATTCGAACGGCTGAAATTAATCAGCAAAAGGAAGAATTGTTGAAACAATCGGAGGAGTTATTAACCCAATCGGAAGAGCTTGAAAGAAGTAATCTTGAACTTGAGAAGTTATCGATAGTTGCGAGCAAAACAGATAATGCTATAGTAATTATGGATAAACTAGGAAATTTTGAATGGGTGAATGAAGGATTTACTAACCTTTATGGGTTGACTTTTGATCAATTTATTGAAAAAAGAGGTAAGAATATTTTTGATGTCTCAAGTACTCCAGAAATTCAAAGAGAATTAAAAAGGTGTTTAAATAAAAAGGAAACCATTTCATATGAGTTCTTTTATGATGATGGAACAAATAATAAAGTTTGGGCACAAACTACTATAACTCCTATACTCGATGAAAAGGACAACATCATTAAATTGGTTGCAATTGATTCGGATATTACTCAATTAAAACTCGCAGAGCAGGAGATAATACAACACAAGACGGAGATTGAGGCTCAACGAGATTTTTCGGAGCAACAACGAGATTTTATCGAGCAGCAAAACAAGGAGCTCGAAAAACATCGTACAAGCCTGGAGCAACTTGTAAATGAGAGGACATCACAACTGGAAATTGCTAAAGAGCATGCAGAAGAATCGGATCGGTTAAAGTCAGCTTTTTTAGCAAACATGTCGCATGAAATTAGAACACCAATGAATGCCATAATCGGTTTTTCAAGCCTTATGAAAAACATCGATATATCAATTGAGGAAAGAGAAGAATTTACTCAGCAAATTGCAATTAATAGCAACACGTTACTTCAGCTCATTAATGATATTATCGACATTTCTAAAATAGAATCAGGACAGCTAATAACTGTAAAGAAAAACTTTAATCTTAATGGACTCTTAAATGAAATATATAATACCTTTTTACAAAAAAGAGATAGTGTTTACAATAAAGAGATTGATTTGATTTTAAAAATTGGGATTGATAAACCCTCTTTTACAATCTATTCAGATCCCCTACGTTTGCAGCAAATAATATCAAACCTCATCGATAATGCTTTAAAGTTTACGGATATTGGAAGTATAGAGTTTGGTTATGCACTTGGGCAAGATTCAACCAACCCAATAATTAAGTTTTATGTTAAGGATAGTGGAATTGGATTAACACAGGAACAGCAAAAACTTATATTCAATCGATTTACCAAAGTTGAGAATGATAAAAATAAGTTGTATCGAGGAACTGGACTAGGATTGGTTATTTGTAAAAATTTAGTTAACCTCTTAGATGGGAGAATATATGTAGAATCCGAAATTGATAAAGGATCTACATTCTTTTTTACAATTCCTAACAATAGCTATTCAGGTGAGATAGAGATAAATGCAATAGGTAATAATGATGAAACAGAATACAATTGGCAAGGTAAGAAAATTTTAATTGCAGAAGATGAAAATAGCAATTATAGATATCTTGAAATTATTCTTAAAAAGACAAAAGCGAGCATCACAAGAGCATTTAACGGGTTAGAAGCGATTGATAAGTTTTATAATAATCAATTTGATTTGATTCTTATGGATATCAAGATGCCCATTATGGATGGCCTCGAAGCAACTAGCATTATAAAAAAACAGAACAAGGATATTCCAATTATTGCCCTTACTGCATATGCTATGCAAAATGATATAAATGTTTGCACCGAAGCTGGTTGTAATGATTACGTTTCCAAGCCAATATCAAAGGACAAGCTATTTTTAACAATTGATAAATACCTGAAGTAGGATTGTTAAAAAATTATCATTTTTTAAGTTTTTATTGCCCATCTTAATTTTGCCGATCGAGCTCGGGGGTTTGAGTTACACTCTTCGGCCGAGGGTCGAATTGGATCTGGTGCAATTTCGCTGTATAAACCTAAGCGTTGAAAATATTGAAACGATTTTTTAACTCGCCTATCTTCACCCGAATGAAAGGTTAGAATAGCTACTTTTCCCTCAGGAGCAAGGGAATATGGGATTTCTTCTAAAAATTTCTCAAGTACCCCGAATTCATCGTTAACTGCTATTCGAAGTGCCTGAAAAACTCGTTGACAGGTTTTTTTAACTTCATCTTTACGCTGATTTTTTGGGATAAAAATTAAAACCTCTTCAATAATATTCTTTAGTTTCAATGTAGTTTCGATTACAACTCCCTTTGCAATATTTTTCTTAATTGCTGATGCAATTTCAAGTGCATATGGTTCATCTGAATTTTCAGCAAATATCTCTTCAAGTCTACTTTGAGAAACCACCTTTAACAATGATGATGCGGGCTTTCCATTACTAGGGTTAAGTCTAAGATCTAATGGACCATCAACTTTAAAAGTAAATCCCCTATCGGGGTTGTCGATTTGCATCGATGAAACACCTAAATCAGCTAACACAAAATTGAGTAATCCCGACTCTGCAACAACCAATTCGATTTGTGAAAAATTCATCTTTCTGATAACAAGTGTATCTTCATTATAACCTAAACCCCTTAATCGCTCTTCGGCTCGAGGCAATTCAACGGGATCTATATCGGTGGCAAACAATTTTCCTCCGGGTTGAAGCATTTTTAATATTTCGAGGCTATGCCCCCCATACCCCAATGTAGCATCCATTCCTATTTGGCCAGGTTTGATGCTTAGAATTTCCATTATCTCATCAACACAAATGGAGCGATGCATACCAGCAGGGGTTTTTCCCTGTTTAATTATCTTCTCAATGTCAGTAGCATAAATATCAGGTTGCAACTCCTTATATTTCTCCTTAAAGGATTTTGGGTGTGTTCCTTTATATCGGATTCTACGGGTATGTTTAGGCTCTTGATTTTCCATGATTGCAAAAGTAGTTAACTAATTCTAAAAAAACTTCAAAAAAAGAGGTAACAATTTCGACCATATTCATATATAACTTTAGCTTGATGGTTTAAATGCTTCATAGGCATGAATCTAACCATTTGATATTATGATTATTGGATAGTTTTAAGAGCTGCTTAATCTTATGTTGGTTTTTCATTTAGATAGAGATTAAGCAGCTCTTTAATGTTTAAATAATTGAGATGATGAAAACATTAAAAATTTTAAATGGCTTGCTGCTGTTTAGCTTGTACGTCAATAATACCCCAGCTCAAAATAGCCAATACACCGATGTTAGAAATATTGCCTTTTTTTACAAAGAAAGCGATAGTTTATTTGCTGAAGATATCATGGTATGGACTGCATGCGCACAAATTATCTATATGAGAGCAGATTCTATTTTTGATCAAATTTTTTTAGTTAATCAAATTACTGATTCCCCTTATACTACATCAAATAAAGCGGATATCAAAATAGTTCAATTTATAATGAATTTCGACAATTCAATTAACAAAGGAGTTTTTGCAATTGACTATGAAAGAATAATTAAAACAAGCGACTCCTTTTTTATTAAACCTTCAACGGTATCAAGTCTAGAATCAAGTTTACAAAAGTGTGATGAGATTAAGCTAATCAAATTATACTATTTCAAAAAGAAGGATAAAAATATCAGTGAGAATATGTTCATTCAACAAGATCAAATAACACTTGAGTTACAACCCCAGAGGGAACCATTTGTTAGAGAATATATGATAACAAACAATACTACGAATAAAAATCAAAAAGTTAAGGTTTTAGTTCTATAGTTATTAATACAAACGGCCACCTATTGGAACTTCTTTTTCAGGTTTTATTAAAATACACTCACCAATTTCATCAGGAACACCTAAAGTTAGGACTTCAGAAATGAATGTTCCGATTTGCTTAGGGGGAAAATTAATTACGCAAAGCACAAGTTTCCCCTTCAATTGCTCAATGCTATAATTCTTGGTAAGTTGAGCGCTTGATTTTTTTAATCCAATGGCTGGGCCTAAATCTATTTTTAATTTGTATGCTGGTTTTCGCGCCTCGAGAAAAGGCTCTACATCAATAATACTTCCAACCCGAATATCTATTTTTTGAAAATCTTCGAACGTAATCATGATAAAAACGCTTTAGGAAAAAGTTTCCATAATTATTGTAACGTTAAGGCTAGCCTTTATTTGAGTGCTGTTTATTCCATTAATTCATGTAACGGTAAAGTAAATGAGAAAATTGAGCCTTTGTTAAGCTCACTTTCAACTTGAAGAACGCCTTTATTTTTTTCAATAAATTCTTTGCAAAGTAAAAGTCCAAGACCACTCCCTTTCTCATTTTCAGTTCCTTT
>JBPXJX010000737.1:0-7087 GCA_051715525.1 Bacteroidales bacterium | reverse complement strand
TTTAAGGGACAAAAAAGAATGGGAAGTCTGCTCTCAATTCTTGAAGAAGCATTGGGTGGACTTAGGATTATCAAAGCCTTTAATGCCGAGGAGAAAGTAAAATCAAAATTTGAGAATACAAACTCATTCTATACCATGTTGATGGTTAAGATGTCACGTAGACGCGATTTAGCCTCCCCGGTTAGCGAGTTTTTAGGAACGATAGTAGTTGCATTAGTGCTATGGTACGGCGGATCAATGGTATTTAATGGCACAAGTTCATTAAATGGAGCAGGTTTAATCGTTTACGTTGGAATGTTTTATATGATTATCAATCCGGCTAAATCATTTTCTACAGCCTACTTCAATATTATAAAGGGGTTAGCTTCTGCCGATCGAATTGAAACAATATTAGGGGCTGAAACGAAAATTAAAAATATTGAGAATGCAAAAACCATAACCGAGTTTACAACTAGTATCGAATATCGAAATGTTAGTTTCAAATATGAGAATGATTATGTTTTACGCAACATCAACTTAACGATTGAAAAGGGGAAAACCATTGCATTAGTGGGACAATCAGGCTCAGGAAAGAGCACTTTTGTTGATTTGCTTCCAAGGTTCTATGATGTAGAAGAGGGTGAAATCTCAATTGACGGTATAAATATTAAAGAGTATACTTTAGAGAGTTTAAGGGCTATAATGGGCAACGTAAATCAGGAACCTATACTTTTCAACGATACCTTCTATAATAATATAGCATTTGGACTAAATTCAACATCTATGGAAGATGTTATAAGTGCCGCAAAGATTGCCAATGCTCACGATTTTATAATAGCCTCGTCAAATGGTTACTATACAAATATTGGAGATCGTGGGAATAAAATGTCAGGCGGACAGCGCCAACGGGTAAGTATTGCTAGGGCAATGGTAAAAAATCCTCCTATCATGATACTTGATGAAGCAACTAGCGCACTTGATACTGAATCAGAGAAACTAGTTCAGGATGCCATTGAAAACCTTATGGTAAATAGAACATCTGTTGTTATTGCCCATCGACTCTCAACTGTTCGAAACGCTGATTTAATTTGTGTATTCCATGAGGGAGAAATAGTTGAAAGGGGTAAACATGAGGAGCTAATCGCTTTAAATGGAATTTACACTAAACTTTATAATCTTCAATCTCTATAATATATAGGTATATGATAATTAAAGGAGAGCTAAATGCTCTCCTTTTTCATTTTCATCTGCATTAAGAAAAAACGTTTCAATCGCTTGATCTTTGCAAAAAAAACCCGCTAAACAGCGGGTTGGCATTCGTTTGGCGGAGAGAGAGGGATTCGAACCCTCGGATCCAGTTACCTAGATCAACGGTTTTCGAGACCGCCCCATTCGACCGCTCTGGCATCTCTCCTTTAACACTGGTCGTTACTTGGATTGCAAAAATAGATACTTTACTTTGATAAAACAAAATATAATCTTTCACATTTTACTTATAGCAGTAAACAAATATTCTTTATATTTGTATCTATAAATGTAAATATATAAATATATGGATGGTAATTGTGAAGTTAGTGACAAATCAAAAAGTTTAAATGAACGAGTAAAAACATGGAAGTTTTGGAAACCGATTGTTAGCGCTACATTAGGAGGGCTGTTAGGCTTTTTATACTATTTTTTTGTTGGATGCACATCTGGAACTTGTGCAATAACGAGCAGTCCATATAACAGTATCATCATGGGTGCAATTTTAGGATTACTAATAACCAATAGTCCGTGTTCACAAAATAGCTGTTCAAGATAGAATACATCCTAATATATCGAGATAATCTATTAAAGAAGAATGATTTGATAGATTAAGTATGATAAAACAAAAAACGAAGACTAATTTAGTCTTCGTTTTTTTTGGCGGAGAAAGAGGGATTCGAACCCCCGGACCTGTTACAGTCAACGGTTTTCAAGACCGCCGCATTCGACCGCTCTGCCATTTCTCCGGGCGCAAAGGTAGCTTCTTTTTTCATTCTACAAAATCATTGGTGAAAAATAATTAATAATTTTTTATGCCCAAACCCTTGCTTTATTTAGATTTTTTTCAATAATTTAGCCTTAACAAAGTTAGCGATTATTACAAAAGTCAAAAAAAACGCCACTTTTAGAAAGTTTTTCTTTAAAAAAATTTGGAAAACCCAATAAATACGCTATATTTGTAATGTGATGGTCAACTAACTATTATTAACCCTAAAAAAAAACAATTATGAACAAAGCACAACTTATCGATGCAATTGCTTCTGAAGCAAAATTAACTAAAGCAGATGCTAAGAAAGCTCTTGACGCTTTTGTAAAAACTACTGGCACCGCACTTAAAAAAGGTGACAGAGTTGCTCTTGTAGGATTTGGTTCATTCTCAGTTAATAAGAGAAGTGCAAGAACAGGTCGTAACCCACAAACTGGTAAACCTATTACTATTAAAGCTAAAAAGGTTGTTAAATTCAAACCAGGTAGCGATCTAAGCGGTCACGTACAATAGTTGCTTTCAATATAAAAAAAGGAGAACCATGGGTTCTCCTTTTTTTTTGTTTTAGATTAGTGCTATGAGCCAAAAAAATTATTACACAGATCCTAAAATTAGAAACGAGCTAATAAGTTACCTGTCAGGATTTATTCTTGAGCGTAGGGTCGAACAAATTCAAAATGTTTTAAAGGAGAGAACAAGGTATATTACAGTTGTTCTTGAAGATATCTACCAATCACAAAATGCAAGTGCAGTTTTGCGAACTAGTGAATGTCTTGGTATTCAGGATATTCATTATATTGAAGGGGTGCATAATTTTCATATTAACCCTCAAGTTGTGCTGGGTTCAAACAAATGGTTAACCATAAAAAATTACAAAGGATCTGAGAATAATTCTCAGAAAGCAATTAGCTCTTTAAAAGAGAATGGCTATCGGATAGTTGCTACCTCGCCCCATGCTCATGGAGTTACCCTTGATGATTTTGATTTAAGCAAAGGCAAAGCAGCCATATTCTTTGGAACTGAAAAATCTGGACTTTCACAAACTGTTTTATCCAATGCCGATGAGTTTGTTGCAATTCCAATGTTTGGTTTTACCGAAAGTTATAACATTTCGGTTTCAGCTGCAATCGTCTTATTCACTTTATTAAATAAATTGCGAAAATCAGATATTGACTTTAAACTATCTGATGAAGAAGGTCAAATCCTTTTGTTATCGTGGCTTAAAGCAACTTCAAAAGACTGGCCTTTGATGGAAAAACGCTTCTTGAAGGAAAAGAATTTACTGTAAACATAAAAAACTAATCAATCATTTTGATGGATTAGCTTATTTTTTCTTAAATTCGGTCAAAATATTTCAATATGAATTGTATCATAATTGACGACGACGAATTATCGAGGAGGGTAGTTGAGGAGTTTATTAGTAGAACCGATTTTCTTAACTTAACTCATTCATTTTCTGGTGCTGTTGAGGCTATTAACTATATTAAACAGGGCGAGGAGGTTCATCTTATTTTCCTAGATGTAGAAATGCCCGAGATGACAGGAATAGAGTTCCTTAATTCGTTGTCCCATCCTCCGCAAGTAATTATAGTTTCTTCAAAGGAGAAATATGCAATTCAAGCATTTGACTATAACGTTACCGATTATCTGCTAAAACCAATAACTTATGCCCGTTTCTTTAAGGCTGCAAGTAAGGTTTATGAGATATTCAATAAAGGTCGATCATTAACGGATACAGATAAGGAGATTTTTATAAAAAAGAATAGTTCGCTAGTTAGGATTAAGTATAATGATATTCTTTGGGTTGAAGCTCTTGAAAACTATGTTGTTATAAATACAACTAACGATAAGTTTACTATACACTTTACAATGAAATCTATTGAAAACCAGCTTCCTATAGTTAGATTTAAGAGGGTTCATCGTTCTTTTATTGTAAATGTTAGTCGCATTACTAGCATTGAGGATAATTCTGTTGTTATTAAAATGGCTGATAGCAAAAAGGTTATTCCTATTGGAAAATCTTATCGTGAGAAACTTCTCAATGAAATAAATTTAATGAACAAGTAACTTTTTTGTTAAAGTAAATGTCGAATACTAGGCAACTTTTTTTAAGATATGTTGCCCAAACCTCTGAATCACCTCTTTTGCTCGAAATTGAAAGGGCTAAAGGGGTTTATTTATTTGGGAGCGATGGGAAACGTTATTTCGATTTAATATCGGGAGTTTCGGTTAGCAATGTTGGACATTGCCACCCTAGGGTTGTTTCTGCTGCAATAGATCAAGCCCAAAAGTACATGCACTTGATGGTTTATGGAGAGCTTGTGCAGAACCCACAGGTTCTATTAGCCCAAAAATTAGCTGAGTTGCTACCATCTAACCTTAATAATATATACTTTGTGAATTCTGGTAGCGAAGCAGTTGAAGGAGCATTAAAACTTGCAAAGCGATATTCAGGACGGGCCGAGATAATTTCGTTTGTAAATGCTTATCATGGGAGCACTCATGGTGCCTTAAGTATAATGGTTAACGAGGAGCCCAAAAGGGCTTTTAGGCCTTTACTACCCGATATTAAGCATATTGCTTTTAATTCATTTTCTGTCTTAGAACATATTTCAAGTAAAACAGCTTGTGTTATTGTAGAACCTGTTCAAGGAGAGGCAGGTATTATTTCTCCACAAAATGATTTTTTAGCCAAGTTGAGAGAGCGATGCAATCTTACTGGAACTTTACTTGTTTTTGATGAAATTCAAACAGGTTTAGGCCGAACAGGGTCAATGTTTGCATTCGGTAAGTATGGTGTAGTTCCAGATATACTTTTACTTGCAAAAGCAATGGGTGGCGGGATGCCTTTAGGAGCATTTATCTCTTCAAAAGAGATTATGGGGTGCTTAACAAACAACCCACCATTGGGGCATATAACAACTTTTGGAGGGCATCCTGTGTCGTGTGCTACGGCTCTAGCATCAATTGAGATTTTGCAGGAGGAGAAATTGGTTGAACAGGTTGACCAAAAATCGAAGATATTTATTGATAAATTAAAAAATCATAAGTTGGTTAGAGAGGTACGAGCCAATGGTCTTTTTATGGCTGTTGAAATAGGTTCGTTTGATAATATTTTAAAACTGATGAAAGTGGCATTAAATAATGGTGTAGTTTTGGATTGGTTTTTGTTTTGCAACACTGCATTTAGAATTGCACCACCACTTAGCATAACTCTTGATGAATGCTCAGAGGCTGCAGATTTATTATTAAAATCGTTGGACGAAATTTAGTACCATATGTGTCGTTTTTGTATTTTGTTGGGAACACTTTTAATTGCTTCGACAATTGCTGTTAATGCGCAAGTGCTTAACTTAAAATCAGTTGAGGATAGTTTAAGAATATTGTCATCTAAGGTTTTTAGTAATGATCCAACCAATGAACGTGAGGTTGCTAATGATACTTTCCTAAAGCTATTGCATAATAGCTTAACTAGGTTAGAAGCATTCGATTACTCTTTTGACTCTTTAAAACATATTGGGAAATTAAAGTCAGAGGATGGAAAAGTAAGGGTTTTTTCATGGAATTTCCCATATTCTGACGGAAGTCAAAAATACTATGGTTTTATCCTGCTAAAAAAGAGAGTAGGTGAGCATATTCTAATTGAACTAACCGATAAAAGAAAAGAAATTGAAGATCCAATCAAGGATATTCTAACTCCTGAGCGTTGGCTGGGGGCTTTGTATTATTCTATTACAGATTTTAAAACCAAAGAGGGGGTAAAGTATATCCTTTTAGGTTTAGACTTTAACAGCGTTTTCTCATCTAAAAAGATTATAGAGGTATTGAATGTTAGCAAGCAGGGTGAAGTAACTTTTGGATCAGGAGTATTTAGTGTCGGAGAGGCAAAACTCAACCGTGTTCTCTTTGAATTCTCGGCAAGAGCATCCATGATGCTTAGGTATGTTCCAGAATCAAAAACCATAGTTTTTGATCATCTATCACCATCAAGATCCGATTATTCTGGTAATTTTCAGTTCTACGGACCAGATTTTTCGTATGATGGGTTTAGGTATGAAAAGGGCAGGTGGATGTATGTGCATAACCTTGATTTAAAAAACCCTCGGAGGGAGTTAGGAAAACCTCGCGAAAGCGATGAAAAGTTTGTTGAGCCGGGTTTTCTATATAAAAGCAAAGGCGGATTACCAATGACACTTAAAAAGTGATAGCTATGCTTAAAACAAAAATTGATATAAACATTTTTCTTGTAGATCATAATGTTGAATATACTAAAGCTATTCAATTAAGTATTGATAACCCTGAGAAATATAATATTGAAACTTTTACATCTGGCGAAAAATTTATTGATTACTTATCAAAGTATAAGTTTAGAAAACATGATGTAAACATTGTATTTTTAGGATATAAGTATTTTGATGAGGGTAATAACACGCTTATGAATGGAGTAGAAATACTTGAGTCAACCAAGGCAATCAACAAGGAAATTGAAGTTGTTATGCTAACGGGTGAAGATGAAGGCTCATTTGGTTCATATGTAATGAAGAGTGGAGCATACTCATTTATTCCAAAGAATGAAAATATCCATATGAGAATTAATAATATTATAATGGGTATAATTAGCCAAAAAAGGTTAGCTCAAAAGCGGCATAGTTTTATTATATCGCTCAGAATACTAGTTGCTTATATTTTTTTTGTTGTAATTATCTGGGTTATATATAGATTTTTTATTTTTTAAATACAATCTCCATTTTAGCATAAATTTCTTAATGACTATTTGTCAGATATAATGATGTGGCACTTCTTTTGAAATGCTGCCCTTGAAAAAAATTGTTTAACCAATAAAAAAGCTTTTAATATGCAAAAAGGTAAGATTGGTGTTACAACCGAGAACATATTCCCGATAATTAAAAAGTTTCTTTATTCCGATCATGAGATATTTCTTCGTGAGTTAATTTCAAATGCTGTTGATGCCACTCAAAAGCTTAAAACTCTTGCATCAGTGGGTGAGTACAATGGCGAGGTAGGTGATGTAACCATAAGCGTGAAAGTAGATAAAAGCGCAAGAACTATTACAATTTCTGATAAAGGTGTAGG
>JBPXJX010000736.1:0-1766 GCA_051715525.1 Bacteroidales bacterium | reverse complement strand
TTATAAAAGCACCGTTAACTTGTTGTTTATTTTTGCCATTAAACCCATTTTGTTGATGAGAAAAGAAATTATAACAATAGCCTTGTGTTTACTGGTATTAAAGGCGTTCACGCAAGTTAATATTGGTGATTCTTTACGAAGTGCATTAAGATCCGAAAACCCCGATACGGTTAAAATTGATAAACTTAACAATTACATCTTTCATTATGTTACTAGCTACCCCGAAAGTGTACTGGTTTTTACCGATTCGGCCATTGAACTGTCAAAAAGGATTAAGGATTCTACTAGGCTAGCATTTTCATACAACAGAAGGGGGGTAGCTTTTTACTATTTGGGAGATTATTCCAATTCGCTTGATAACTATTTTTTGGCACTTTCCATTAAAGAGAAAATAAACGATAAGTCATCGATTTGGCGTGAATATAATAATATTGGGTTAGTTTTAAGGAATCTTGAACAAAACAGAGAAGCGCTTAAGTACTTTAAAATGGTTTTGGATTTTAAGTCAAATCTGAATAATAAGAGCTTTGAAGCAACTGTTTGGAATAATATTGGGATAAGCTACCGAGGCCTAACACTTTACGATAGCGCTAAGTATGCTTTAGAGAAGGCTCTTTTAATTAATACTTCAATTGGGGCAAAACAGAATATGGCCCTTAATTACAATAACCTAGCGAATGTTTATAAATTTCAAGGCAATTTTAAAAAAGCGGAAGAAATCGCTTTAAAAGCGCTTGAAATTAACAGATCACTTTCTAACCTTTACGAAGAATCACAAAATCTCAACAATCTTGGAGAATTATATTTGTTTATTAAGAACTTTCAAGAGTCTATTCAATGCTTAGATAAAGCATATGCAACAATTATTAAAATAGGTGCTGAACAACTTTTGTTGGAGAATTTGAAGATTAAGGCCGATTACTATTCTGCAATAAACGATTTTAATAGTTCAACTAAAATTCTGCATGAATATTCTGATATTAGGGATAGCATCTACATTGTCAATAAGGCGAAACAATTCAATCAACTGAAAATTCTGGCGGATGCCGAGAAGGAGATTCAAAAAGTTGAGTTTCTTGAAAAAATATATAATGTTCAAGAGGAGAGGATTAAAATACAACATGTAGTTGAAATAATAGGCGGAATAGCTATTCTATTAATATTATTGTTACTCTTTTCTGTGATACGAAATCTCAAAACTAATAAAAGGCTGAACTTTGTTTTAAAGGAGCGTTCTGAAGAGTTAGAGGCCCTCAATGAGGAGTTGATTTCAGCTAACGAAGAATTGCTTACCCAGCGCGAAGAACTTGAGCAAACTCTGTTTTCGCTCAAGAATACTCAACGACAGCTTATTCAATCTGAAAAGATGACATCGTTGGGAATATTGGCCGCTGGGGTTGCCCACGAAATTAACAATTCGTTAAATAATATTCAAGGTGGTATTCGAGGATTAAAAGATTTTTTTGTTAACCCCGAAGAGCAAAAGTCGAATGTGGATTTTTACGTCAATGCTGTTGAAGAAGGTTTAGAAAAGGCAACATCTATTGTTGCGGGGTTAAACCATTTTAGCCGACACGAAGATTTAGTGAATGAGAATATTGATATTCACAAGATAGTAGATACTTGTTTGTTAGTTCTTGAGCATAAAACTAAAGGAAGAATTAATATAGAAACGGGTTTTACTGCTGATAAATTTTTGCTTGAGGGCAACGATGGAAAAATGCATCAGGCAATTATGAATATTTTACTAAATGCTGTTCAGTCCA
>JBPXJX010000735.1:0-8875 GCA_051715525.1 Bacteroidales bacterium | reverse complement strand
CCTACACGACGCTATTACGATCTACTAAATTTTATGCCAAATTACGTTTTGATAATACATATGATACTCTATATGGCGTTGAAGAATTAACAATAATCAAAAGTTATTAACAATTGGGGGTTGTTTGCATTCTAAAACAATTTGGGTTATTGATTTTAATGACATTTTGCAGCTTTTAAAAAAATATTACCTTTGCGACACAAAATTTTCGGCTCCATAGTTCAAGGGATAGAACGAAAGTTTCCTAAACTTTAAATTCCAGTTCGAGTCTGGGTGGGGCTACAAAAGAAAAGGCTAGCGAATGCTAGCCTTTTTTATTTTAAGAATTCATAACGTTAGAAGTAAGAAACCTCTTTACCTGTAATATCAGATAAAAGAGTATTTGCTAAACGGCTTGCACCTAATCTGAACATCTCAGGATTTAGCCATTCTTCTCCCAAAATTTGTTCAACTATTGAGTAGTAATAGGTGGCATCAGATGTTTTAGCTACTCCACCAGCAGGTTTAATGCCAATTTTCTTACCTGTTTTTTCATAAAACTCCTTAATCGCCTCGCACATAACATACATCGCTTCAGGAGTTGCTGCTGGTTCGAGCTTTCCTGTTGATGTTTTGATAAAGTCTGCACCGGCCTCCATGGCTAAAAATGAAGCAAGTTTAATATCCTGAAGGGTTGGAAGAGCACCTGTTTCGAGAATTACTTTTACATGCGTATCATCGGCAACATCTTTAATCTGCTGAAGTTCACTAAAAACTGTAAAGTAATCGCCCTCTAAGAAAGCTCCAAGCGAAATAACTACATCCAGTTCATCAGCACCAAACTCAATTGCCATTTGGCACTCGGATAGCTTAATGTCGATAAATGTCTGTGATGATGGGAAACCCGCAGCAACTGAAGCAATTCTTACCTTTTTGTCGGTTAAATGCTCTTTAACTGTAGATATTAGTGTTGGATAAACGCAAATTGCAGCTACATTTTGGATATTTGGGAATTGTGCATTAAAATGGCTTACCTTTTCAGCGAATAGTTGACCTCGTAACTCACCATCAGTTGAGTTTAAAGTTGTTAAATCAATTAAACTAAAGCATCTCTTTAACACATTTATATCCTTTTCACGTTTTGAAGCCAGATCTTTAATCTTTTGAAGATTTGATTTGACAACATTTTCATCCACTTCAATGGAGAACTTTTCTTCAATTGTATCAATCATATTAGTAGGTTTTTACTTGGTTTTCTGTTGTAATTTTTGGTTCTCTTTGTGCCTCGTTGCGTCGCGCTGGGTTTTCTTCTCGATAGATTTTTGGAATGCATCGGTTAAATCAACCCCAGTTTGATTTGCTATACAAATTAGTACAAATAATACATCGGCAAGCTCAGCGGAAAGTTCTTTTGATTTATCATCGTTTTTAAATGATTGCTCACCATATTCCCTCGAAATTATTCGTGCTACCTCACCAACCTCCTCAGTAAGAAGCGCCATATTTGTTAACTCATTGAAATATCGAACCCCGTGGGTTTTAATCCAATCGTCAACAATTTTTTGAGCATCACGAATGTTAATATTTTCCATTACTCCCTATTCTTTGAGTCGATAATAATTGTAACAGGACCATCATTTACCAGTGAAACTTGCATCATAGCACCAAATTTGCCAGTTGCGACTGGCTTAGAAATCTCTTGCTCAATTCTTTTAACAAACTTCTCATACATTGGAATGGCAAAATCCGGTGGCGCCGCCAGAATGTATGATGGCCTATTTCCCTTTTTGGTTTTAGCATGTAAAGTAAATTGGCTAACCACAAGAATTTCACCACCAATTTCTTGAACCGAAAGGTTCATTACGCCAGCATTATCATCAAAAATTCTGAGTTTTGCAACCTTTCCGCAAAGCCACTCAATATCCTCATCGGTATCGGCTAACTCAATTCCTAAGAGTATTAGTAGACCGATTCCTATCTCGCTAACCTTAATGTTATCAATAACTACTGAAGCGTTTTTTACTCGTTGTAAAACAACTCTCATTTAATATCTATTTTACAGAACAACACAAAGATAAATATGAAATGGTTGAAAACATTGAAAATTCTTTTTTTGCAATTTTTTTCTCCTTTTTACAAAAAATCATCCTATTATTACTGTTTGATTTGATGATGTTGATTTGTAACCTTTTTTCTAAACAAAACACATCGATTTTTCGTTTAATATGGATAAATTTAGTGCAAATTTAAACTATGGTTAAGTCGCTCATTCTATCGGTTTTACTTCTATATTCTGTTGGAACTTCTGTTGCTCAAGTTCTTCAAATCCCTTTGAACAGGAGTAAGAGCAAACAAAGCGTAGTTCATAAAAGCAATTCTGGTACAAGATATTTTTTCTCGCACGATTTCATTTATAGCAAGTCAAATTTATCCAAAGATGGTTCAGTATATTCTTCTATTTGGTTAAATAAATCTTATCCTAGTGGTTCAGTTGGAGAGCCTAATATCCCTGCATATAAGAAACTTATAATTATTCCTAAAGGTGCAAAACCGATTGTTTCAATTATCTCAAATACGGAACAGGTTATTAATCTCAAAGAGAATCGCATAGATAAACCAATTTATCCAAACCAACCTTCGGTTTCAAAAAATCAGGATTCATCTAAAGTAGAATTTGTTATCAATAAATCTTCATATTCAAAAAGAACTTATAAAAACAATCCAATTGCAACCATTGAGGTATTAGGTAATTTAAGATCGGCAACCATTGCAAGGCTTGTAGTAAACCCAATCGATTATAATCCTGGCGATGGAATTATTAAAGTGTACAATGATATTGAGGTAGCCGTCGATTTCGGCAATACGACCATAAGTATTGATGAGCAAATTGCAGATCCAAAAACATTCTCCCCATATTTTGAAAGCATATATAATAGACTTGGCTACGAAAATTCGAGTGTCTATAATGAGAACCCTGATCTTACTAAGTATCCTGTAAAAATGCTAATTGTTAGCAATAGGATGTTTGAGTCATCGCTTCAACCATTTATTCAATGGAAAACATCTAAAGGATTTAATGTTAAAACTGTATACACTGATATAATTGGTACAACACCTAGCGCAATAAAAACGTTTATTCAGCAGGAATATAACTCAGCAACCCCTGAATCTCCGGCCCCAACGTTTTTGCTATTAGTTGGTGATGCTGAACAAACAGCTGCCTCAGATTTCGGAACTGAAACCGGAAGAAAAACCGATTTGTACTATGCAAGTGTTGATGGGGATATGTTCCCTGAGATGTACTATGGACGGTTATCGGCTATTGATAAAAACCAGCTTGATAATATCATAAGTAAAATTCTTTACTACGAAAAATACCAATTTGCTGACCCTTCGTATCTAAATAAAGTAACACTAATTGCAGGTGTTGATGGCTCTGGGTGGACAAGCAAGGTTGGAATACCTACAATAAAATATGGAACTGCAAACTATTTTAAAGCATCCAATGGTTTTACAACCGTTAATGAGTTTGGAATTTCAAGCGATCCGAACAATCCTAGTTCTATTGCTGGTTATGATAATTGCTATTCGCCAGAACGCATTGCTACTGGGTTTATTAACTATACTGCCCACGGGGGTGAAACGGGCTGGGTTGAACCAGCGTTGGGAAACGGAACAATTAGTACATTTTCAAATACAAACAAATATCCATTGGTGATAGGAAATTGCTGCTTAACAGGTGATTTTGGATATTCTGAATGCTTTGGAGAGTCATGGATTAGAGCTAAAGACAAAGGTGCCGTTGCATATATAGGTTCATCACCAAACTCGTTTTGGTACGAAGATTTTTACTGGTCGGTTGGAGCATTCCCGATAGTTGGTAGCAACAATGGCTATGTTCCCACATTTCAGGAAACAACAACAGGTGCTTACGACGCACCATTTGTTAGCAGCTATACTTCTTTAGGCGGAATGGTTTTTGCTGGAAACCTAGCAGTAACAGAGGTAAACCTAAAAGGGTTTACAAAAACACAAACCTCATCTGATCAATATTACTGGGAGGCATATAACATTCTTGGCGATCCCTCATTAATCCCATTTTTTACTGAGGCAGAACAAAATCAAGTGACAATTCCATCCACTATTGTTGTTGGGCAAACATCAATAAAAATTAATGCATTAGAGAACTCATACGTAGCAGTATCAAAAAACGGTCAACTACTTGGGACTAAAATTTTTACATCAACAGGAGAACAAGATGTAACCATTTCAAACCTAATTGAGCTTGGTGATGTTACAGTTACAGTTACTAGACCTCAAACAGTTCCTGTGATTCAAACCATACAAGCAGTAAGTCCAAATGGCCCATATCTACTTCTTGACTCATTTACAATTGATGATAGTGATGCAAATAACAATGGGAAAGCTGATTATAACGAAACATTTGGTGTAACTCTTAAGATAAAAAACATTGGCATTTCAAATGCAACGAATGTTAGTGTAAAAATATCTGGTGTCGATCCATATTTATCAATTATAGGAAACGACTCCATTAGCGCAATAGATGTACCTATTACTCCCGGTGCAAATTATATTGATTTACCAAATGCGTTTTCTTTAGTTGTAGCTGAAAACGTACCCGATCGAAACGTCTCAGAATTAACACTTAAGTTTTTTAGTGATCAGGGTCAATGGGATTCAAAATTAAGAGTACCTATTAACTCCCCAGCTCTTTCTTTGGGAGCAATTCAAATTGACGACAATTTCTCTGGATGCGATAACGATGGTAAACTTAACCCGGGAGAAACATGTAGGATACTTGTACCTCTTAAAAACACAGGACATTCTTTGGCAAATGATGTATCATTAAGCATAAATATCCCTGATAGTATCAAAAATTATATAAGCGTAAGCGATATTCAAACCGCTCCGTTCTCTATTGATGAAGGTAGCACAGTAATAGTACCTTTCAATATTTCGGTAAACTCGACTCTTCGAGCAGAACTAATTATACCTATTAAAATACAAGCAAATGTTGTTAACCCATCAGGATTATCTCAACTTTTTGAAAAAAGTATTGAGGTATCACATAAAGGAGTTAACATAACAAATGGGTCGCTAACAACATGCTTTACTTATTTTTTCGATTCGGGAGGAAAAGATAATAGTTACTCCAGTAATCAAAACCTAACCTTTACGTTTAACTCAGCTAGTACAAATAGCTGGTTAAAGGCCTCTGTACTTGAGTTTAGTACTGAAGTTGGTTTTGATTTCCTATATATTTACGATGGTGCAAGTATAAATAGCCCTCAAATAGCAGGAAGCCCATTTTCTGGAACCGAGATACCAAAGAACATCCTTTCAACGAATGGAAGCCTCACTTTCAAATTTACTTCAGATGACAATAAAATAGATAATGGTTGGAAAATTATGATTGAATGCATCGAACCACAAATTCCTGAATGTGCAACAAACCCGAAACCAACCATAGCGGAGCAACTAGTTAAATCAACAAAACTATCTTGGAGTGCTCAACCTCTAGCATCATTTTATGATGTTTACATTGGAACTGCACCACAAGACCTTACATTTGTAGGGCGTGTAACTACTTCTGAGATTCTCTTTGTTCCAATTAAAAACACAACATATTATTGGAATGTAAAACCTGGTAACAGTATTGGTATTAATAGCAATAACTGCAACTTATGGTCATTTACAACCGATACAATCAGTACGATTGAAATGTCAACAAATATTTTTGCCGTTGATACAGTATTATTCTATGACTCAGGCGGGCCAAATTCAAACTATAAAAACAGTGAAGATTATTCTCTTACTTTTAAACCTCGTATTACTGGTCATAAAATTAGTGTATCATTTTTAGAGTTTTCAATTGAAGCCAACGCTACCTGTAAGTATGATAAACTTTCGATATTTGATGGTTTAACAACAAGTAGCCCATTATTAGGTACATACTGCGGAAATAACTCTCCTGAAAACGTAAAAGCTACTAATTCAGATGGTGCTTTGACATTTCAATTTCAATCCGATGGTTATGACACGTTTATCGGATGGAAGGCGATTGTTAGATCCGAAAAAACAACAAGCACTCCAATACCAACAATTAAAAAAGCGAGAGTATATCCAAATCCAACCAATGATAAAATCACAATAGAATCGGATTACCCAATAAAGCGGATAGCTTTATCAAATACATTAGGTTCTATTTTGGTTAATAAAACTGCTTCTAATAGCAAGTTATTAACGCTATCACTTGAGGATAGAACTCCTGGCGTTTATATTTTAATCATCTATTCCGAAAATTCAATCCCTGAAAAAACACTGATTATCAAAAAGTAAATTAACCCTTTTAGGTACCTAATCCATAAATAATCAACGCCTTTATAGAAAAATGCCGTATTGTGTATTTTATTAATATAAATATTAGCATTTTTTGGTCTAATAAATAACTTTACATTTGGGCATTTCATAAAGCATTTTCGTTTTGAGATCAAAGGCTATTATTCAGGAAAAGAGAACTCGTAGAAAAATTATAATTACGTTAGTCCTTATCATTTCAGGGCTTTCGTTATTTTTCAACTACCAATCAATACTGGTTAATAAGCGTTTTAAAAATCAACTTGTAGACTATAAAATCAATGAAATTCTTGAAAATATAAACCTTTTAAATTCAAGAAAAATTGAAAATAACGCTATAAAAGTCGATAAACTTTATAACTCTCCGCTGATTATTGACTTCATTAATAAAAAAGATTCTTCCTCATTCTACAGCTTTATTGAGTCAACAAATTTTTTAAACGATGGGTTAAAGCATATTAATGTTTTTAACGCGGATAACAGCATTATCTTTTCAAAAAGAAGAAACATTGGGCTTGATGTAACATTTAAACCTCAGGATATTAGCTCGGATATCAGTGAAAATAATATAAAGATAAAGATATACCCAGATGGCATTTTCCAAATAGTTGAATCAAAACTAAATGATGAAAGCAATGCTTTTATTCAAGTTGGTTTTGATTTAAATGAAGGTTTAAAAAACATTGAGAATAAACATGGCTTTTCAGTTTATGTGCTTCTTAAAAAAGAATTTTTTACAAACCAAAAAAGCTTCAATTTTACTGAATACAACTCCAATTGGCTTTTTGTTAATCCCAATAAAAAAGATGCTTTAAATACCATAATAAAGGAGGAATTGTTAGATAACCCATTAACGGGAGAAAAAACAACCTTTAACCAAAACGGGAATTACACTACTCTTGTTAGCACTGGTTGGTTTTACATTAAGGATAAAAAGGTCGGAGCAATAATTGCTGCTGTTGATGTTACTAACCTTGAAGCACCATTTTATAGGTTAGCGATTCGTACAGCGATACTTACTTTAATAATTATCATTCTTTCGTTAGTTCTAATAAATGTATTCTTCGATCAATTATTAGAAAGGTTTTTTAAAATCAGCGAAGGATTTGAGAGAGAAGTTGCAGAGAGAACCAAAAAAATTCTCGATACCAATGTTGAGCTAAACCAAATCTTTAACTCAACGGCTAACGGAATGCGAATTATTAATAAGAACTATGAAATAATTCGAGTTAATAAAGCTTTTTGCCAGATTTCGGGAGCAGATGGCAGTTCTATTGAGGGTCAAAAATGCTATGATGTATTCCCCGGGGTATTTTGTCACACTTCAAACTGCCCTTTGGATAAAATTCATGAAGGAGAAAACTCCATTGAAACAGAGGAGGTAAGGTTTAAACAAGGTGGTAAAAAAATCCGATGCCAGCATACAGCTGTTCCATTTTTAGGGAACAATGGTGAATTTCTTGGAATTATCGAGGACTTTAAAGATATTACCGAAAAGTGTGAGGTTGAAGACACGCTTAAAAGAACCGAAAAACAATTCTCAACATTTCTCGATAGTCTTCCTGTTGGTGTTTTTATGAAAGAACAAGATGGTGTGCTATTATATCAGAATTCGCACCTAAAAAATATTTTTGGATTCGACCACCTGCTTGGAAAAAACCTAAGCAAAGAACTCGCACCAGACTGGGGCGAAAGAATTGCAATTGAAGATGAAAAGGTTCTTCAGATGGGCCGAATAGAACTTGAAGAAACCTTAACAGACAAAGAAGGGCATGATAGAACCTTTGTTACTCACAAGTTTAGGTTTCCGGGAGTTGACAATAAGTGGAAAATAGGGGGTATTTCTATTGATATCACCAAAAAGAAGATTACTGAGCATTTTCTTTATGTTCTATCTAAAGCCATAAAGAACTCGCCTGTTAGTATAGTAATTACAAATCCTTCAGGAAACATCGAGTTCATTAACCCATCTTTCTCCGCTCTTACTGGATTTTCACTTACCGAAGCCATTCATCGAAATTTAATTGAAATGAAGGTTGAGTATAACTCAGGAAAAAACCTTGTTACAGCTCTCGAAACAACAAACAAAGGAGAGGTATGGAAGGGAGAGGTACACATTCAAAATACAAAAGGAGATCATTACTGGGTACTCGCATCATTTGCACCAATAATAAATCGTAAAGGGGAAGTGTCACATTGTGTTGTGAGCATGGAGGACATAACTATTCGTAAAGAATATGAAAAGGAGCTATTGCTCTCTAAGAATAAAGCTGAAGAATCTGACAGGCTCAAAACTTCATTTTTATCGAATTTATCTCACGAGATACGCACCCCATTAAATGCCATAATCGGATTCTCATCATTACTTACAGATGCTGATTTAACCCAATCTGAAAAAAGAAACCTCTCAGATGTTCTTTACAAAAACTCTAACGATTTACTTAAGCTAATAGAAAATCTTATAGAGATTTCAGAGATTGAGGCAGGCCAGCTTTCCATTAAAAAGAGTGAGTGCAAG
>JBPXJX010000734.1:0-4929 GCA_051715525.1 Bacteroidales bacterium | reverse complement strand
TTATAAAGGAATCGAAAGGAATTGATGTTGATATTGATGCAATTCCTCTTGATGATAAGAAAACTTTCAATCTCTACTCCAAAGGCGAAACAACAGCACTATTCCAGTTTGAGTCGCCCGGGATGAAAAAACACCTTCGTGCGCTACAGCCTAACCGTTTCGAGGACTTGATTGCCATGAATGCGCTTTACCGTCCGGGACCAATGGAGTACATCCCCAGCTTCATCAACCGTAAACACGGTAAAGAGAAGATTGAGTACGACATTGCTGAGATGGAGGAATACCTAGCAGATACATACGGTATCACTGTCTACCAGGAGCAGGTTATGCTTCTATCCCAAAAGTTGGCAAACTTCACCAAAGGTCAGGCCGATGGGTTGCGTAAAGCGATGGGAAAGAAGCAGATAGAGGTGATGAACAAGTTGAAAGCACAGTTCACCAAAGGTTGCTTGGATAATGGGCATAAGCAAGAGGCAATTGATAAAATCTGGAACGACTGGGAAGCATTTGCACAGTATGCTTTCAACAAATCGCACTCCACTTGCTATGCATACATCTCCTATCAAACCGCATACTTAAAGGCCAACTTCCCTAGCGAATTCATGGCTGCGGTTCTTAGCCGCAACATTTCGGACATCAAGAAGATTACCATCTTTATGGATGAGTGTAAGCGAATGGGAATGCAAGTTTTAGGTCCAGATGTGAATGAAAGTGCCTACAAATTCACCGTAAACTCCAATGGCGATATCCGCTTTGGTCTTGGTGCAATCAAGGGCGTAGGTGAGAATGCTGTTGCGAATATCATCGAGGTAAGAAAAGAGAAAGGGAAATTCAAGGATATTTTTGACTTTACCGAAAAAGTCAATCTACAAACCGTAAACAAGAAAAACTTTGAAGCACTTGCTGTTGCTGGTGCATTTGATGGACTAGGAACAATAAAACGAAGCGAATATTTTGCTCAAGATTCAAAAGGATCAACCTTTATTGAGTCGCTAACACGCTATGGCTCAAAGGTTCAGACTGAGAAAAACAATAACCAGCAATCGCTATTTGGTGCAACCACCGCTGGATTCGACTTGCAAAAGCCAGAAATCCCAAAAATCGAAGATTGGTCGAAACTTGAGAAGCTTAATCGAGAAAAAGAGGTGATTGGCATCTACCTCTCGGCTCATCCATTAGATGATTACAGGCTCGAGATTGACAATTTCTGCAACACCGCTCTTACCGATATGAACGATCTGCCATCAATCAATGGTAAAGATGCGACTATTGCAGGAATGGTGACCTCAGCAAAAATTGCAATGACCAAAACCGGTAAGCAATTTGGCAAAATCACCCTAGAGGATTACTCCGATTCATGGGAACTTGCTCTCTTTGGAAAAGACTTTGAAAACTTCAGAAAATACTGTTACGAAGGGTATTCGCTCCTTATCAAAGGGAAAGTGCAGCCAAAATCGTACAATCCAGCTGAACTCGAATTCAAAATCAAAAGCATGCATATGCTTTCGGATGTGAAGGAGGAGATGATTAAGATGATTAACATCAACATGCCAATCCATGAAATTAACGATGGTCTTGTTGATGAATTAAAGAAACAAGCCGAAATGAATAAGGGGAAAATCCTGCTCCGATTTAAGGTTTTTGATCCCGAAAGCAAGATATCTATCGATCTATTTTCTAGAACATTAAAGGTAAACCTTACTCCCAAATTCTTAAACTATTTAAGGAGTAGTGAGTTTGATTTTAAGGTTAAAGATTAATTGTTTGAAACAATTTGATGTTTTGAATGTTATTTTTTAATAATTTTATTGTGTTAAAACTTAAAAGTATAAGCCATGGCATTAGCAGTAAACGATTCTAATTTTGAGGAAGTTGTATTGAAATCCGACAAACCCGCAATGGTTGATTTTTGGGCTGAATGGTGTGGACCATGCCGCATGGTAGCTCCATACGTTGAGCAAATGTCTGAAGAGTATAAAGACAAAGCCCTTGTGGTAAAAGTTGATGTCGACAACTGTCCTGGTATCGCTAGCAAATTTGGGATTAGAAATATCCCCACTATCCTTTTCATCAAAGGTGGTCAGGTTGTTGACAAGCAAGTTGGTGCTGTTCCAAAAAGCAGTTTAGTTGCTAAACTAGAGGCATTACTATAATCGTTGCTTTCGTAAAGCCATAGCCGGAGGTCTCCCCTTCGGCTTAATTTTTTATATACAATTCGTTGTTGTTTCTTTGCAAACAACTTTATCATAATAATTACAAGATGAGAATTTGTGTTTATTGCGCCTCTAGTTCGAAGGTTGATAAAAAGTATTTTGATGCCACTCAAAAACTTGCAGAGGAAATGGCGAAGCGAAACTTCACTTTAGTTTACGGTGGAGGCTCAATGGGACTTATGGGTTGCATGGCAGATAATATCCTTAAGAATGGAGGGAAAGCTATTGGAATTCTTCCCCGTTTTATGGAGAAAGTTGAATGGGGCCATAAAGGGCTAACACAGCTTACGCTGGTTAAGGATATGCACGAACGCAAAAAACTTCTCATTAAAGATGTAGATGCCGTTGTTGCGCTCCCCGGCGGTTGTGGCACGCTAGAGGAGTTGATGGAGGTAATAACGCTAAAGCGATTAGGCAAATTCACAAAACCAATTATTATCCTAAACACCGATGGTTTCTACGATCATCTCAAGCTACTCCTCGAAAAGATGATCCAAGAGCGTTTCATGCGCTCTGAGCATGGCGAAATCTGGCAATTCGTTAACAAACCCGAAGAGATTATTCCTGCTATTGAAAACGCCCCTGAATGGGATAGCTCAGCAATAAAGTTCGCAGCGGTTTAAAAAATCTTTCCCATTCTCAAGGGGTTCTGATTCATAATCAGTGCTCCTTATTTTATTATATGAAAATATAAAAGCTAAATTTTTACAGTCTTTCTCATAATACAGGCTTGAATTAAATCATTTTACTATTTTTGTTCAACCTTAAAAATTACTATACAATTGGAATCTGTAAAATTAATTAGCCCATCCCGAGCCGTTGCTATTGTGGTATCGAATATGATTGGCACGGGCGTTTATACTAGTCTTTGCTACCAAGCTTTCGACATAAAATCGACCTTTGCTCTTCTATTTATTTGGATTACTGGTGGTATTGTTGCTCTATGCGGAGCGCTTACTTATGGCGAATTAGCGGCGCGAATTCCTCGTTCAGGCGGCGAGTACACCTTTCTTTCGGAGCTGTTCCACCCCTCTTTTGGATTCTTATCGGGGTTCATTTCGATAACTATTGGTTTTGCGGCACCAATGGCATTACTATCAATGTACTTAGGAAAGTATGCAGGTAACTTTGTTCCAATCTCTCCAGAACTCATTTCCGTTGGTTTAATTTCCATACTATTGCTAATTAATTTGTCGAGTTTTAAGCTAGGGACAAACTTTAACTTCGCAACAACTATTATTAACATCTTGCTGATATTGGGTTTTGTAGTTTTCGGATTACTTAATGGCCCACACAGTGGTTTCAGTTTTACAATAAATAGCGCTTCATTAAAAGAGGTTATTAGCCCTGCTTTCGCAGTATCTCTGGTTTACGTTTCGTTCGCCTACTCGGGATGGAACTCGGCTGCATATATCACACATCAAATCAAAGACCCGGTAAAGAATCTTCCAAAAATTCTGATTATTGGAACCTTAATCGTTATTACTCTCTACACATTACTAAACTTCATATTTATATATTCAACCCCGCTAAACGATATTGTTAGCAAAGGAGAAGATTTTGCATTTATATGTTCTCAGAACATCTTTGGTAGCACAGGTAGCATATTCGTTGCAATACTTATTTCAATTGGACTAATTGCATCCGTAAACTCACTTCTAATCATTGGGCCAAGGGTATCACAGGCAATAACCCTTGATTATCCATCTGTTAAAAAATTGGGGGTTGAGAACAAGCATGGTGTGCCTTACATTGCAACCATCCTGCTTGCATTTATCTCACTAATTCTATTCTGGACACAGACTTTTAAGGATATTGTTACAATGATTGGCTTCACACTTGGGATTTTCACTATTTCGTCAGTTATAGGAATTTTTATCCTTCGCCATAGACTTAAAAAGAATGGGGCTAATATTTATCACACCTTTGGTTATCCTTTAATCCCTTTACTTTTCATTGTTATTGAGGGTTGTATGATGATATTTGTACTTATTAAAGAAACTAAGCCATCGCTAACGGGTTTAGCAATCACTCTATCAGGATTTATCTTTTATTACATACTTATTAAATCGAAGAAACATGCCAACTAAAAAATTTTTACTAGGCTTATTATTTATCCCAGCTATTGCACTGTCGTGCAATTCTAAGCCAGCAAACACAACCATTGCAACTGATACTATACCTAAAAAGGTAACCTTACCATACGACACCCTAATCGATAATAAGGTTGCTTTCTTTTCTGGAATGGCTCATGGTAACACCAAGTGTTTAAATGAACTTGAGTCAACCACAAAGTGGAAAATGCACGCTCAAAGAATGGACTCAATGTTCCATAAAATTGAGGTTGAGCGCCTAGAGAAAATGAGAGTTTGGGCAGATAGTCAGCTAACCGAGAGCAAAGCTCCAACTACCGTATTCTACCCATTCTCAGGTCCCGATTTCTTAAATGCAAATGTATTCTTCCCAAATGCTCAAAACTATATAATGATTGCTCTTGAGCCAATTGGTGACCTTCCCGACCTTTGCAAAATGCAGCCTAAGTCAATTGACAACTACTTAAATAATGTTAACCGCTCACTATCAGATATTTTCATGCGTAGCTATTTTATTACCATGAAAATGTTGGGTGCATTGAATAAGGATAGCGTTAACGGTACTGTACCTCTAATCAGCCTTTTCATCAAACGTACTGGCCATAACATTATAGCGATTCGCC
>JBPXJX010000733.1:0-9162 GCA_051715525.1 Bacteroidales bacterium | reverse complement strand
TAAGTTCTATTGGTTTATTTGGAATAATCGGCTCATCCTTTTTAATATTACACAAGAATTGCAGCGCTTTCTTTTTGGGCTCTTGCTTTTCTTTGTCGCGCCCTTTTCGTTTTTGCTCTTCAGGTGCGGTGAAAATATATTTAAGCGTATCAAGTTTAGGTTGTAAGCGTTGTAATGAATCTGTTTTTAAGTATGCTAGCTGAATTTTAAGCGTATCCATAGCGCCAATACGATTGTTAGTAATCCAATAAATAATTGAATCCTTTTTAGCGTTTCTTTCAGTTATATACCAACTACTATCTGCAAAAAAATTCAATGGGGTTAAATTGACTTCGCCATCGGGTTTTTTGGTAAACGAAAGTGTTAATTTATTCCTCTGCTTTCGTTCATAACCTATTAGTGCTTGAATCCTATTCTCCTCTTTGAAAAGATTTAAATTAACAGCTCTTTTTGCCTTAAAACTCGTATCAACTTGCGATGGATTATTAAGATTCGAGCGAAGAACTAAAGTATCGATGAAAGCAATATCCTCGCTAACTTGATCGAACTTATAATTCGAGTTATTATCGATAAGGGCAAATATTTTGTAATCCTTAGACTGCAAATTGTGAAAAGTAAAAATACCTCGTTTATTGGTCCGGGTAAGGTACCGTGGTAGTGCTTTGATAGGTAGGGAATCGATATTCTGATCGTACAGCATTACAAATACGTTTTCGGCCGGAAGGAGCGTGTATGCATCGCTTAGCTTTCCTGATAGAGTCAAAGAGTCGATAATACTACCTGTTGAAAAGGCAAACATTAAGTTTTTAATCGGATTTCCCTCGTTGTTGTCAACAACGGCATCGGCAAAATAGATCGTATACGTCGTGTTGTGTTTCAATGTATCGGTAAATTTTATATCGATACTCTTCCCTCTCTGAACAATTTCGGGGTTTTTTGCCATTGGCGGAGAAATAGCCAATTTTTTTTGGTACTCTTTAAGGTTAATAAATTCATCGAATGTTAAAGTAACTTTTTCACCATTAAAGTTGGTTGAATTCATGGCAGGGTTACTACGAACCATAACTGGAGGTAGTGAATCCTTTGGCCCACCAGTAGGCGATACAATTTTAGCACACCGAGGGAAAATGCTAATAATCAAAGCGATTACAAATACAAAAACGAAAATCTTTTTCAATGAAATGCAATTTTTAATGTTTTATCAAACAGCAAAGTTATAAATCTTTACAAGCCAATAAACGAAGTTAAGCAAAAAGGCAAATTTGGACTATTAAAAATAAGCGATAATTTTACTCTCTCTATAAAGCAAAACAATGTCTGAAGAATTTAATTCGAATAAAAGTTTAATCACCCATTGGACAACTAACCTTGTTGGCTCAAGTACTGTTTTCTCCATCAATCTATTAATATCATTGATTGGAGGTATTCTTTACAGCTTTAAAGTAACACAATCGGAGTTTGTTTTAGCTTTTTTCGGGGTTGTTCTTCCAGCTCTATTCACCTTCTGCCTTTATGGCTTTATAAGAGATCATGCCGAATCGGTTTTGGCTAATGCTGTTCCAAGAGCATTTGTATTAAGGGCCAGTAATCGTTTACTAATGCTACTAGATATCAGTCTGATTATAGGTTTTGCGCTACTTATCTATTTTGGCCCTCTCAACTATTTCCTATTCCGTTTCTTACAAACCATTTTCTTCCCTTGCCTGCTTCTTATCTTTTTAAGAGTCCTTTTTTTGAGCAGGGTGCTCGGCAAATTTCTCGACGAGGACGACGAATAAACTTAACTTTGTTTTAAATGTTTTTTTGTTTAACCCTTTTGGGTTAATGTAGTTTTATTTTGACTTAACTTTGGGTTTCTAAAACGTAATTAATATGAAAAAAGTCATAAAACGTACTATTCAGGTTCTCGTTATCCTGATGGTTCTGATAATTGCTGCTTTAATTATTGTGCCAATGGTTTTCAAGCCACAGCTTATGGAGTTGGCCAAGAAAGAGATAAACAATAGCGTTAATGCTAAGGTTGAATTCAGCGATTTTCAAGTATCATTGATTAAAGGATTTCCTAATCTTTATGTAGGTTTAAAAGGGTTAACTGTTGTTGGTATTGACGATTTTGCCAACGATACGCTTGTAGCCTTCGATGCTTTTAGCGTGAAAGTAGACCTGATGAGCGTTTTTGGGATGAAGAACATCAAGGTAAAATCTGTTTTGCTCGATAATCCAAGGCTTACAGCGCGAGTGACCCGTGAAGGAAAAGTAAACTGGGATATTGCAAAACCTTCAACGGATAGTGCTAAAGTTGAACAAGCAACATCCGAAGAACCTTCAAATGTAAAAGTTGCACTAAAAAAGTTTGAGATTCGTAACGCTGCTATCAAGTATATCGATGATCAATCGAACATGTCGGCAACAATAAATAACCTAAACTTCCTGCTATCGGGCAACATGGGCATGGATGTGACCAATTTAAATATCTCATCTACTATTGATGCGTTTACATTCACAATGGATGGACTAAAGTACGTGAATAGAGCAAAAATGGGCTTTAACGGCGATATCAGCGCCGATATGGTTAACAGCACTTACACCTTTAAGGATAACGAATTCTACATCAACGCCATCTCACTATTTTTCGCTGGTTCTGTTAAAATGCCTAAGGAAGATATTGATGTTGATATGACCTTCAACACCAATAAGGCCGATTTTAAATCTATCCTATCGCTTGTTCCTGCTATCTACATGAAAGATTTTGAAGGTTTACAGGCATCCGGTAAGGTCAAATTGCAAGGCTTTGCAAAAGGCACATACAACGATAAGGTAATGCCTAGCGCAGGTTTGGAACTATTGGTTGAAAATGCGATGTTCAAATATCCGGCTTTACCCAAATCGGCTGATAATATCAACGTTGATACAAAAGTAAACTTTGATGGTGTTGATATGGATAAAACAACGGTTGATGTTAACCGTTTCCATGTTGAGCTGGCTGGCAACCCATTTGATGCGCAAGTTCACGTTAGCACTCCAATGAGCGATATGCAGATCGCTGGGTTAATCAAAGGGAAAGTTGATTTTACAAGTCTAGCCGATGTTGTTCCGCTTGATAGTATGACTTTAAAGGGATTACTTGAAAGCAATATCGATTTTGGCGGTAGGATGTCGTATATCGATAAAGGAGAATACGAGAAGTTTAAGGCTGATGGAACCATTAAGCTAACCAATTTTGAATTCGTAAGCCCCGATCTTCCACAAGGATTTAAAATTGTTGAATCATCGATGAAATTCAGCCCTAGGTTTGTTGATTTAGCATCGTTCGATTCAAGAATAGGTAAGAGCGATCTTCAGATGACCGGTCGTTTGGAGAACTTCATACCCTACGTATTCGATAATAAGACCATTAAAGGCAACCTCAACGTTACCTCAAACATACTCGATGCTAATGAGTTTATGTCTGGTGGCGAAACGGTTGATACCGCTGCAGTTGACACCACCGCCATGTCGGTTATTGAAATTCCTAAAAACATTGACTTTTTAATGAACACAAGGGTTAACCATATCTATTACGATAAAATGGATATCTCAAACCTCAACGGGAAACTTGCCGTTAAGGATGGCAAGGTCAACATGGATAACCTCAATATGAATATGCTTGATGGCTCGCTTAATGTTAGCGGCGAATACAATACCCAAAATATCAAAAAGCCAACCGTTGCCTTTGATATGAATGTAAAGGGCTTCGATATCCCAACAACCATCAAATCATTCTCGATGCTTAGCAAGGTTGCCTCATCGGCAAAAGAGGTTAAAGGAAAGGTGTCGACCCAATTTACAATGACAGCAACGCTCGACTCAACCATGAGCCCTGTGCTCAACTCAATTTATGCAAAAGGGAAATTGCAGTCAGAAAGTATTGGCTTTACCAACTCCAAAGTATTTGGAAAAATTGCTGATTTCCTAAAAAAGGATGCGTTGCGTAACCCAGAGATGAAAGATGTTAATCTTAGCTTTACAGTTAAAGATGGTAGAGTTTATATTGATCCTTTCGACACTAAACTTGCTAATTTCAAAATGCGATTAGGTGGAGATATGGGACTTGACCAAACCTTAAACTTCAAGGCCAAGATGTCTATTCCTCGAGCTGAACTTGGTGGTTTAAACAATTTGGCCGATGATTTACTTTCGAAAGCAGCATCAAAAGGACTTAACATAAAGGTTAGCGATGTTATCAACCTAAATGTAAAGATTGGCGGAACAACAACCAATCCTGAGGTTCGCCCCGATTGGGGCGGTGGCGAGAGCGATGAATCTCAAACCTCAGCAAAGGAAACCGTTAAAGAGACAGTAAAGGCTAAAACCAAGGAAGAAGCTCAAAAACTAATTGCCGATGCCGAGAAAGAAGCCACAAGGTTACATGATGAGGCTGTTGCAGCTGGTGATAAACTTCGTGCCGAGGCAAAAATAAATGCTGATAAACTCGAAGCAGAAGGGAATAAAAAAGGTGGGCTTGCTGCTATTGCAGCAAAGAAAGCAGCATCCGAAGTTAAGAAAGAAGCCGATAAAGCAGCCAACAAGCTAGTTGCTGAAGCCGATGCTAAAGGGCAAGTTCTTATTGATAAGGCTAAGCAAGAAGCTGCAAAATAAAAATTATTAAATAATTTGGAAGAAACCCGCCTGTTTCAATAACAGGCGGGTTTTATTTTTGTTATACACTTAAATAATGCAATAATAAAAACCTCAAAATGAAAAATTTCATCATTTCCTCATTAATTCTTTTGACCTTAACTCCTTTTACATACGGGCAAAACTCAACGGAAAAAAAGATTACGTACGGAATACTATTTATGGCTGGGGGCCGATACGACAATTTTAGACGATGCGCCGCCACTTCGCAAGGTACAAAAGGTGGACCTATTGCCGATATTATGTTTGTTTCGAAATACAAAATCGATAACAATCACGCAATAACCTTCAATCTTCCTGTATTTAGGCCAATCCTTTTTGGTATAGCATTTAAGATGCTCCAATTCGAACCTGAGTTTACCTATGAGTATAGCAAAACTATTAACGATAGAGTCAATTTCATAACTGGTCCAGGTCTAGGCGTTAGCTTCCATTATGGCCCCGATTACAAATCGAAGCTTAAAGATTTAAACGCTTCATTTTTTGCCATTGGCCCTTACTTCAGCTGGCAGAATGGATTTGCATTTAAGCGAGATGGTGTTGTGAAGAGTTTTGCAGGTATTAGTGCATTCTATGTACCCCTTTTTGCAAAAGATAGGGATGCTGGAACAGTTTTGGGAGGTGCATTACTTTATACAATCTATTTTTAATGCTATTTTTGCTTCACATTTTATGATTTGTGAAAGCAGCATCCCTTAGTGAACTGAAGCATGAGCTAACCTCGCTGAAACCAGCCGAGCTTATTGCTCTTTGCATGCGCCTAGCGAAGTATAAAAAAGAAAATAAGGAACTGCTCACCTATTTGCTTTTTGAGGCCAACGAGGAAAAAGCATATATTGAGGGAATAAAGGTAGAGATTGATTTGGCTTTTGAGGGAATGAACAAGAGTAACATCTACCTCGCCAAAAAGAGCATTCGCAAAGCCCTACGAATTGCAAATAAGTACATTAAATACTCAGCATCTAAGCAAACTGAGGTAGAAGTTTTGATTCATTTTTGTCAAAAACTTAAAAAATCTGGTTTATCTTATAAAAACAGCATTGTACTAAACAACCTTCATCAGCGCCAGGTACAAAGAATCAGAAAAGCATTATCTTACCTTCATGAAGACCTACAATTCGATTATAATGAAGAAATCTCTTCAGTTTATTAATCCCTTTTAAAGTCAAACTTTTGTGTTTAAAAACATTTAGGTGCTCTAGTATTACTAATAAAATCAGCTTAACTTTATACCTGATTACTAAATTCAAAAAAATGGAAACATCAACAACATGCCCAAAATTTGCAAAGTGCCCTATTTATCAGAAAAATGTATTCAAAAATGAATCATCGGGCGAATCATACAAAAATCTATATTGCAATGCAGGCGAAAACAGATTTAAAACATGTAAACGCTTTTTAGTATCAGAAAAAGCTGGGCATCCCGCTCCTGATTCAATTATGCCAAATTCCTCTTTAACAGTCGATGAGATAATCTCAAAGATGAATGTTAAGTGCTAATTAAAGCAGCCTATTTTCATGACCTTTTAACACGCGTGGTGGTTTCTACGCGTGTTTCTTTTATAAAAAAACTAAAACCCATTAATTGTCATTTGGTTTGCTTTGCAATTTATGCAACTAAATATGTAAATTTGCAATTCATCATACCATACATAAAATGTTCTTAGGTATTTTAATTACAATCACGCTTGTTCTTCTTAACGCATTTTTTGTTGCCGCTGAGTTTGCAATCGTTAAGGTTCGCTATTCACAAATTCAGCTAAAAGCTGAAAAGGGCAATAGATTTGCTAAACGATCACAGCATATAATTAAACATCTCGACACCTATCTATCTGCAACACAATTAGGTATTACCTTGGCCAGCCTTGGATTGGGTTGGGTTGGCGAGCCAATAGTTGCCAAAATAATTGCAGGCATATTTAACGTCTTTGAGGTATCACTTAGTCCCGAAACGCTTCATGCCATATCTCTTCCAACTGCTTTTGTACTAATTACAATGCTTCATATAATTTTTGGTGAATTAGCTCCAAAATCTATTGCAATCCGAAAATCTGAATCAACAACACTGCTTATTGCTTACCCTTTGCTTTTTTTCTATAAAATTTTTCAGCCTTTTATATGGTTGATGAATTCAATATCCAATGCTTTCCTTAAAATGATTGGGATACATCCTGTTGGGGAGCACGATATTCATAGCACTGACGAACTACAACTCTTAGTGAAACAAAGCAAGGAGGGTGGTGCTTTAGAAGATGAGAACTACGAGATTATCAAAAATGCCTTTGATTTTACCGACCATACAGTTAAGCAGATAATGGTTCCTCGTCAGCAAATTTTTGGGCTAGATATTGACCTACCCCAAAACGAGATAATTGATAGAATTCTAGAATACGGATATTCCCGCATCCCAATTTATCAGGATTCTGTCGATAATATTATTGGTATTGCTTACGCCAAGGATGTTTTAAAAGGGCATTACCGCAACCCCGCCTTCAATCTTAAAGACGTACTCCATCAAACCTTTTATGTTATTGAAACCAAGCGCATTAGCGATATTCTTGCTGAGTTTCAGAAACGCCATTTGCATATTGCCATCGTTATTGATGAATTTGGTGGAACAGAAGGTCTGATTACCCTTGAGGATATCCTTGAAGAGCTAGTTGGTGAAATTCAGGACGAAGACGATGATGAGCGCCCAATTGTTGAGAAAAAGGATGAAAATACGTTTATCATCCAATCTACTGCACCACTTGATGATATTAACGAGCATCTTCCTAGTCCTTTCAGCATAAGCGAGAATTATACTACCTTATCAGGATTAATGCTTTACAATTTCAATCGTATTCCAAAGATGAACGATAAGATAACCCTTGAAGGTTATGAACTAACGGTAAGCCGAATTCAACATCGTACTATTCAGGTGGTACAGGCAGTTGTTGTTAACCCTCAAACATTAACAGAATTATAACCCGTTATCAAATACCGTTGTATTTTTATGCTAAAAAATGATTACTCGAAAGTAATTATCCCTATTACAATAATAATACTGAATCTGATTGTTAAAGGAATTTTTATTGCTACCAATTCAATTGGCGGAGATGAACCTTTTAGCATTTACCATGCTCAAATGGATGTAGTCTCAATTATTAATCAGCTTAGCGCAGGCAATAATCCTCCATTATACGAGATTTTGCTTCATTTTTGGATCAGATTGTTCGGAATATCAGAAATGGCTGTAAGAATTCCCTCGTTAATCTTTAGCACTATTACTGTATTGTTTTTATATAAAATTGGCAAGCAATTTTTTAATTTAAGAGTTGCAATCTATTCGAGCCTGTTTTTTATCTTTTCAAATTATCAAATATTTTTTGCTCACGAAGCAAGAACTTATAGCTTAATGGCAATGTTTACGACTATCTCAATGTATTTTTATTTGAAATTCATTGTTGAGAATATAACCAATAAAAAAACACTGATCCCTCTTATTTTTTCTAATATACTTCTTATTTACTCACACTATTTTGGCTTTTTCGTCCTATTTATTCAGCTAATATTCATATTGCTCAACACAGATCTTCTTAGAAAACAATGGAGGCTATTGCTTATTATTATTGGTATAACAATAATTCTCTATTTCCCTATTATTCCAACACTAATAAATAGGTTTTTTGATTCTGTTGGAAATGGAACCTGGTTGAAATCCCCAAATTTGGGAAGTATTTATAGCATTCTAAGAGGATTTACAAATGCTCCTGTTCTAACCTCCTTAACATTAGTAGTATTAACAATTTCAATAATTAAATATTTAATTAAATATACTTCAATAAATACAAGTATTCAATCCAAATTTGTAGCTACATGGTTCATTTTTCCTTTCCTTTTCATGTTCGCTATTTCTTATTGGATTCCCATGTTTCTTGATAGATATTTGATATTTACTTCAATCCCATTTCTATTACTACTTGCTTTAGCCGCTGATTTCATTTTTGAGAATAACAAATATAAATTTATAGTCCCTTCTTTACTTTGTATTCTATTCATTATCACAACTAAACCTAATATTACAAATAAGCGAAATGTAAGAGAAACAGTACAAAAAGTTAAAACTTTTGAGAATGATAGTACTGCTATAATTATTTGTCCTTACGAATTCTCGCTAAACTTTGCATATTACTACGATATTGAAATATTTAAAAATGTAAACGTTAAGAATATCTACGATAATATTAATGCCGATTTGAAGAAAAAGAATATTTATTCAATTTATAACATAAGTGAATTTAATATTAAGGAATGGAATAATGTTGTTTTTCTTGATGCAGCAGCTGATTTTTCATATCCTAATAATGGTATTCTAATAGCATTAGAAAAGGAATACGACTTACAAGAAAAATTGGAGTTTTATGAGATTTTTAAGGTTTATAAATTCAATCTGAAAAATAAATAATTCATCATAAGTCAATATAAGTCAAATTAAAATTTATG
>JBPXJX010000732.1:0-2543 GCA_051715525.1 Bacteroidales bacterium | reverse complement strand
TTATAACAAATTAATTAATATTCTTTTGTGGTATAGTATATAGTATAAGTGTGTAGCTGAGCACAAGATTGAATAAAGCGAATGGCTTTGTGTCATTTTCTATTGTATGTAATATGTTTGTGATTTATGAAATACTCACTTCTTCTTTTTTTATTGATGTATGTTCCTGAGACAGGATATGCACAAAATAAAACTTTAAACACTTTTCGTGATTATCTCGTTTTAGCGTGCAATGTTGATAACTATAAAGCACAATTAGAACCAAATTCTAACAGCGAATCATTGTATTTGTCGATTGCAAATCAACTAAAAAAACAAAATTCTTATGATACGATAGATTTAAAAAAAATGAACCTGATCGTACGACAAGCTTCGGTACAAAAATCACAGCTTGGTTTGGCAATGGCCTATTACATACTTGGAAGAGAGTACACTATTGATCAAGATGATTCGCTGTCGTACAGTTATTTAACAAAAGCTGAGAAAATTTTTACAACACGCAATGATACTACCGGAATAATTCACTGTTCCAAACTTTTGCGTGCTCATACAAGAAGAGCAGACATAAATTTGCCCAAATTTTACTTTGACAAAGTTGTGACACTTGGTCAACAATCAAAGTACCCGATTGACAATTATATGTATTACCTGCTTATCATGGCTTGTGATCCTTATTTAAATCCTCAACCAACTGAAACTGAAATAGAACAGGCTTTAAGTAAAACGATGAAGATAATCGATAACTACCCGCATTTTGAATACATCCGAGCCAATATTTACAAAAATATTCAAGAAGGGTACCGAAAAAAGGAAAATCACGAAAAAGTACTTGAATATGCCCTAAAGGTGATGACCCAAACAACCAAAAAAATAGATTTTATGGATTATCAATACTTGGGCAATGCTTATCTGTCTGTAAAAAAATATAACCAAGCAATAACTGCCCTGGAAGAGGCGGCAAAGCGCATAAAGGTAGAAAGGCCAAGGTCAGTTATACGGCTTAAAAACATATATATATTCTTGAAAAAAGCGTATTATGAAGCTGGAAATTTAAAAGCAAGCATACAGATAGATGAAAAGTATGACAGTCTGGTTTATGTAATCAGTACGAATGATCGTAGCGTAGCACTGTTTCACCTGCGAGAAAAATACTCCTTTGCCGATAAGGAAGCGGAGTTTAAAAGACTTACGTTAGAAAAAGAAATAGCCGATTCGCAAAAAAGACTCTTATTTGGAAGCTTTATCATGACCCTCATAGTAGTTGGAATCATACTTTTTTTCTCAATAAGGCTTCGGAAAACTAATATTAAATTATTGCATCTTCAGCAGGCAAGAGATAAGTTTTATACCATTATTGCCCACGATTTGCGCTTACCCATGAAAAGCCTTAATGACATGGGTATATTGTTACAACACCTTATTAAAGAAGGGAAAATTGAGGAGTTAGATAGGGTTATTAAGCAGATTGAAAAAATGAGGTACCAATCGAATCTGCTCCTAAATAACCTGTTTGAATGGGGTAAAAGTGACTATTTTGTTAATGAATCTGTAACACGTCCTGTTGTTTTTGAAGCACTTATCTCTTTACAAACAATATATAATTACTACTTCCCTTTTGCCGAATCAAAAGGAGTATCTTTAGAACTATCATTACCATCCTCTTTACCACTTTTGGCTGACCAAAAAGGATTTGAAATAGCCATCAGTAATCTACTAGACAATGCCTTGAAACATACACCCCCTGGTGGAAAAATTCTGATTAAGGCATATAAAAGTAACCATAAATTTCGCCATTTTTCGATTGTCATCTCTGATACGGGAGATGGAATTATACCTACACAACTAAGCTATTTACAACAAGTATTTTTGTGGAAAACAAAACCAGAAGTGGGTATTCAAGGGCTAGGATTAGGCATGATTTTGATTTATAACTTTGCCCGAAAAAATAATATCAACATTCATGTAATGAGTAAAATAGGGGCAGGAACCTCATTTAAATTGGTTTGGAAAGCTTAACTAGTTAAGTACTTTAAATTTCAAAACTTCGTCGTAAATCAACAATTATGAGATTCGTTAGTTTTCTATCTTTTTACCTACTTTCCATTGGGCTAGTATATGCCCAAAATACATCCTTTAAATCTTTTCGTGATTATATCGCTCCTGCGTCTCGGTTGGATAGTTTGAAAAAAGTAGAGCGAAGCATGCCACAAAATTCACAATCAAGTCAATACCTTCATTTATTGATTGCCATTGAGTTGGGTAAGTCATTTCGGGGCGATTCGATTAGTACAGAGCAGTACACTAAAATAACCCAGTTGGCTACAAAGCATAAATCAACTTTAGGGCTTGCCATGGCAAATTATATCATGGGGATGTATCACTCATCGTGGAAAGAAGAGGTTGCTTATAATCAGATTATGAAAGCCAAAAGCCAGTTTGCTCTGCAGAAAGATACGTCTGGCATCATTCAGTGCCTAAGCTGGTCATTGCGACAGTTTACGCAAGATAATCCAAGCTATGGCCAATTTAATGAAGAGCTTCGT
>JBPXJX010000731.1:0-8416 GCA_051715525.1 Bacteroidales bacterium | reverse complement strand
TCGCCACCACCAATTCTATCTAATACATTTATTTCACGCGGCTCGATGACGTGCCAATTATCGCCCTCAAGGACGATTGAACCCCACAGGTGCTTGTTTACGCTTATTACCTCTCTTAGCGTTGTAGCAAAAAATGTTGTATTTGGGAAGCTTACTTTTACCCTTTTGATCATCTCCTTGAAACTATCGATCTGTGCTTCGAGACTTTTACCGCCAGCCTCAGGGCCTTTTATTCCAAGGCATAGCTGAAAATCCTCTTCGTTGCCAATTAGTATATCGGAGATTGAGGCTATTTCAGTAAAGATGTTATGAAGTTCTTGCTCGCGTCCCTTCCAAAACGAAGCACGATAGTTAAGATCGAATGATATTAGCGTGCCTGTTTTCTTTGCATACCTAGCTAGCTCTAAGCAGAAAATACTTGTTTCCTTCGATAGTGCAGCAATAAGTCCTGAAAGATGAATTATTTGAACCCCTTCAACATCAAAGATTTTGTGTAGATCGAAGTCTTTAACATTTAATGTTCGTCCAACTTCACCAGCCCTGTCGTTGTGTACTCTTGGCCCTCTTGAACCAAAGCCGCTATCAGCAATATTGAACTGATGCCGATATCCCCAAGGGCCTCCTTGCTCAACCTCTACGCCTTCATAGGCCATATGTCGACTTGCGAGGTTGTTCTTTATGAATTGTGCAATTGGACTCCCTTTTACAAAAGTGGTTAGCACCTTTACTGATAATCCAAGGTAGGCAGGGATGCTTGCAACATTTGTTTCGGCACTTGTTGCTTGCATGCTAAACATCTCGCTACTGTGTACTGGTTGCCCATTTATGGGTGTAATGCGAACGCCCATGCTTGTTGGAACAAGCAGCGAATAGGTGAAGTTTTTTCTTAGTTCAAGTTTCATGTTCTACTGATCTTTTTAGTATAGATTGAAACACTTTTTCTCCAGTTTACTTATAGGTCGCACCGCTTCTCTCAATTCCCAATTCGAGGCCTCTTAATTCAGCCATGCCTCTTAGCAATCCAATGGCTGAATAGCCTGGATTTGTTTTCTTTTTAAGGTCATCGAGGATTGTGTGTCCATGATCGGCTCTCATTGGAATTTGCTCATCTCTTCTGTTGGCAGCATGTCTACGCCTTTGCTCTTTTAGAACGGCAACAATAACGTTATACATATCAACATCGCCTCGCAAATGGCTTGCTTCGTGGAATCCTCCAAGAGGGTCGCGCTGAGTGCTTCGTAGATGTAAGAAGTTTATTTTATTCCCTAAACGCTCAATCATTCCCGGAAGGTCATTATCTGGGCGAACGCCCAATGAGCCTGTGCAAAAGCACAAACCGTTGTAAATTGAATCGAATATGTTGATTATGTAGTTTAAATCGGCCTCAGTACTAACCACTCTTGGCAAGCCAAAAAGTGGGATAGGAGGATCGTCGGGGTGAATAGCCATGCGGACACCCGATTCTATTGCTACCGGTATGATTTGTTCAAGAAAGTACTTAAGGTTCTCGCGATATTTTGCTGAGTTTATATTCTTATACTCGGATAATCTGTTTTGAAAATCTTCTAGCGAATAGCCTTGTTGTCCACCCGGCAAGCCTGCTATGATATTTTTTTGCAACATATACTGCTGCTCTGACGACATCGATTCGAATCGATTTTTTGCCGCAAATATTAGCTCCTCTGAATAATCCTTTTCTGCATCGGGTCTGTTAAGTATAAAAAGATCGAACGCTGCAAATTCAGCAAAGTCAAAAGCCAAAGCTCTAGCACCATCCTCAAGCACAAGCGAAAGATTAGTGCGAGTCCAATCAACTACCGGCATCCAGTTGTAGGTAATAGTTGGGATACCAACCTTTCCAACATTCCTGATGCTCTCTTTGTATTTTTCAATCCAAATATCACGCGTTGGCTTGCCTTGCTTAATGTCTTCGTGAACAGGGATACTTTCAATAACCGACCAAACCAATCCTCTTGGTTTTGGAGGTGTAACCGAGTTATCCCATTCAATATGCCTTTTTCTTTCAACAAGCGCTTCTACACTCCAAACTTCGCCAATAGGTATTTCGTGTAATGCATTTACAATCCCTGTTGCTCCTGCCTGACGTATATCCGATAAAGTTACTGGATCGCTAGGCCCATACCATCTCCATGTTTGTTCCATTCCCATTTTTCAAAAATCAATTTAAAAGTTAAACACCTCCATAAGCGCTATAGCCACCATCAACAGGGATGCATATTCCAGTAATGAATTTTGATATATCAGATATTAAAAACATTACAGTGCCATTAAGCTCTTCAACCTCTCCATACCGTTCCATTGGTGTGCTCGAAATGATTTTTTGACCACGAGCAGTTGGATTTCCTGTTTTTTCGTCAACTAGTAAGAATCTGTTTTGGTTGGTGAGGAAAAAACCAGGGGCAATTGCATTCACCCTAATGCCAGTTTTGGCAAGGTGTACCGCTAGCCACATCGTAAAATTGTTAATTGATGCTTTTGCTGCAGAGTAAGCAGGAATCTTTGTTAAAGGCTTGTATGAGTTCATCGAAGATATGTTGAGAACTACACCTTTTCCTGTTTCGAGCATATCGGTAGTGAAAACCATTGTTGGTAGTAAGGTTCCCTTGAAGTTAAGGTCGAAGACAAAGTCAAATCCATCCACATCAAGCCCGTAGAATGACTTTTCAAGTTCATTCAGGTTCTCTTTTCCCAACTTCTCGAGTTGAGTTGTTGCTTTTGGAGAGTTTCCTCCAGCCCCATTGATAAGTATGTCTATTTTGCCTAAATCTTTGTTGATTTTTTCTTTGACTAGAATAAGCGATTCCTTATCCAGCACGTTGGCCTTGTAAGCCATAGTTTTTGTACCTGTTTTCTTCTCGATACGATTGGCTAGTTCATTTGCTTCCTTTTCGTTTAAATCGAGAATAGCAGTCTTTATTCCGTTTACAGCAAGCGCTTCGGCAATGGAAGCACCAATGATTCCGGCGCCACCTGTTAGTACGCATACTTTGCTGTTTAAATCGTCAAACGATAACTTGTTCATTGTTTATTTTTTTAAACTTTTATTCGTAGTACATTAAATTCTCGCGAGTAACAATATCTATAGGCAAGAGAATCTCCTTTGGAACATCCTTTTTAAGTACAATCTTGTTGAAAAGTGCAATTAACCCGCTGTACGATTGCTCGATGGGCTTTTGGTTAATTAGAAAGCTGATAGTGCCTTTTTCTAGGTAAGGAATATTCTCGTCGGTAAGATCATAGCCTATTAGGTTAATGTGGTTTAGCTTTTCCGATTCAATAAATCGCGCAACATGGAAAACCCTTGAGTTTGTAACGAATATGCCTTTGATGTTGGGCTTTTCTTTTAGGGTATTTCTTAGCTCGCTGTATATATCACCCTCGTTAAAACTGTTGATTTCGAGCGAGTGTAGCTGTTTCTTTGCACCAGATTTCGTTTCGAAATACTTTATGAATCCCTGCTTTCTATTCTGAATATGAGTGTTGTTTTTTAGAAAACTATAAATTGAGACTACAAGAATCTCGCAAGTTGGGCCAAGGCAATAGTCCATTAGTCTTGCACCAACAATACCGCTTTGGATGGAATCTTGCCCAACGTATGTAATTTGATTAAGCCCTGCAATGTTTGAGTTAAAGAATGCGTAAGGGATTTTCCTTTCGTCGCAGATGTAGGCAAATTGCAGTGCTTCTTCCTGTACGCTCGGTGCTATGAGAAGTCCATCGGGATTCTCATCCAACGCTTTTTGAGCAACCTCTAGGAAGGAACTCTTTTCAAAAACTGAAAAGAAGTATGTTTTATTTGTGATTCCGTAATGCTCAATTTCCTTTATCGCTTTTTCAATTCCAGATATTGGTGCCTTCCAAAAAGAACTTTCCTTATCAACAGTCGGCATAATTGTGGCAAAACGTATATTCTTTTTCGATGCTAGGGTACTTGCCAAAACATCGGGTTGGTAGTTTAGTGTCTCTGTTATTTTCAGAATTTTTGCTCTTGTCTTTTCCGATACTTCACCTCTATTGTGTATAACCCTATCAACAGTACCTATTGAAACGCCTGCTAGTTGAGCAATGTCTTTTATAGTTATTTTCTCTGGCTTTGCCATCGCGTTAGAGTTTGTTTTAGATTACCGTTAACGAAAACGGTATGTATATTAACTAAGGTGCGTCAAAAGCAATATATTAGGCAAATATATAAATTTTTTAGTTTTCGTGTACGTACACGAAAATATTTTTATTAGTTTTGTAAAAAAGATTTTTAAGGTTGTTTTTGAATTACTCGATAAACATTTAGGTATGAAGACAAATTTTGAAATTAGATACTCTGCCCACCCTCAAGATGTTAAAGGATGGGATACGGCGCGACTTAGAAAAGAACACTTGATTCAGAATATTTTTCTTGATAATCAAGTATCTATGGTTTACTCGCTTTACGATAGGATGATTGTTGGTGGAGCGATGCCTGTTGGCGAAACGTTAATTCTTGAAGCGATTGATCCAATTAAAGCACAATTCTTCTTGCATCGAAGGGAATTGGGCGTTTTCAATGTTGGTGGCTCAGGAGTTGTAACTGTTAGCGGGCAAAAGTATGACCTCGATTTCAAAGAGTCACTTTACCTTGGCGCAGGCGATAGGGTTGTTACCTTTGAGAGCAACGACAAGGCAAATCCTGCAAAGTTTTATTTCTGTTCAACTCCCGCTCACAAAACTTATCCAGATAAAAAGATTACTAAAGATGATGCTGTTGTTATGGAGTTGGGTACATTGGAATCATCGAATCATCGAATTATAAATAAGATGCTTGTACGCGAGGTTATTGAAACATGCCAACTTCAGATGGGAATGACCGAACTAAAACCTGGAAGTGTCTGGAATACTATGCCTCCGCATACGCACAGTCGTAGAATGGAGGCTTACTTTTATTTTGATGTGCCTGCAGGCCAATCGGTTTGCCATTTTATGGGTGAACCAACAGAAACAAGGCATATTTGGATGCAAAACAATGAGGCTGTAATCTCTCCTGAATGGTCAATCCATTCTGCTGCAGCAACATCAAACTATACTTTTATTTGGGGCATGGGAGGTGAGAACCTCGATTACTCCGACCAAGATTTTTTTAAGATTGAAGATTTAAGATAGTCAACCCAAAGGATATTAATATGAACTCAGAATTGTTTCGACTCGATGGAAAGGTTGCTTTAGTTACAGGTGCTTCCTATGGTATAGGAATGGCAATGGCTAAAGCATTGGCAAATGCTGGTGCTAAAATCGTTTTTAACGATGTAAAAGCCGAGATGGTTGAAAGTGGCATTGAAGAGTACAAAAAGTGCGGAATTGATGCTAAGGGCTACGTTTTTGATGTCACCGATGAAGCATTAGTGAAAAGTTATATTGAAAAAATTACACAAGAGGTAGGTACAATAGATATTCTGGTTAATAATGCTGGAATCATAAAACGTATTCCCGCGATAGAAATGTCTGCCAACGATTTTAGACAGGTAATTGATATTGACCTAAATGGGCCGTTTATTATGTCGAAAACGGTTGCCCCTTACATGATTAAGAAAGGTGGTGGTAAGATTATCAATATCTGCTCTATGATGAGCGAAGTGGGACGTGAAACGGTATCGGCTTATGCGGCAGCCAAAGGTGGACTTAAAATGTTAACCAAAAACCTTGCCTGCGAATGGGCCGAGTTTAACATTCAGGTAAATGGGATAGGCCCAGGCTACATTGCAACTCCACAAACAGCACCTTTGCGCGAAGAGGGTCATCCTTTTAATAATTTTATCGTAGGAAGAACACCTGCTGCACGTTGGGGAACTACTGATGATCTTCAAGGTCCAGTTATTTTCTTAGCCTCTAAAGCATCTGATTTTGTTAATGGACACATTCTTTATGTTGATGGCGGAATTCTGGCATACCTTGGCAAACTTCCGAAATAAACCCTAAATATGACCGTTATGAAAAAACTTATAATTATATCACTAGTATTTGCTCTTTTTGGATTTGCTTCAAAGAACGAGGTTAAGGTTACAATAAAGAACCCTTTAAGTATAAAGAGAGTCAATGAAACAGTTGAGGTTTCGATGGCCGATATAGCAAAAAAAATAGGAGATAATGCCTCCTATGTGGTTATTGACCCTAGTGGAGTTGAGATTCCATCTCAACTGATTTTTGCTGGCGAAAGTAAACCTCAAAAGTTAATTTTTCAGGTTACAATCAGCGAGAATCGCAGCGCTGAGTATACTATCAAAAAGGGAAAACCTAATACCTATCCACAGAAAGCCTTTGGCCGATTTGTTCCAGAACGATACGACGATTACGCGTGGGAAAACGATAGAATTGCTTTTAGAATTTATGGCTTAGCGCTAATCCCAAAGGATGGGGCTAGCAATGGTGTTGATGTATGGAATAAACGGACTAATAATCTGATTGTTGATAAATGGTATAGCGATTATCTTGTAAAAAAGATTAGCTACCATAAGGATAACGGCGAGGGTTGCGATTGCTTTAAGGTAGGGCGTACTCTTGGGGCTGGTGGCATGGCGCCTTATGTTAACGATTCGATTTGGCTTGGCATTAATTTCCAATCCTATCAGGTACTAGATAATGGCCCAATTAGAACATCTTTCAAACTTTCTTATCCTGCTTTCTATGTTAACAATCAAAGAGTGATTGAGACAAGAACTTTTTCACTTGATGCAGGAAGTCAAATGAATGCTGTGGTGGAGGAGTTTGATAATTCATTTCAGGTTGCTTCGGGTATTGCGAAACGGAAAGAGGGCGAAATTCTCCTAAAAGATGCTTCAAAAGGCTTAATAACCTATAAACTTGATGTTGGTGAAAATGGAACTACCTATTTGGGAGTTGTCTCAACGGTTAAGGCTAATGAAGTTAAAGAGAATAAAGATCATTTCTTTATTACTATGGATTATAAGAAAGGCGAAAAACTCCTTTACTATACTGGTGCAGGTTGGAATAAATGGGGTTTTGAGACACCTGAATCGTGGAACTCATATATCGAAGAGTTTTCATCAAAAATTAAAAATCCTTTAATTGTTGAACTTAATTAATCAAGTTTTGTAATTTCTCGGGTGTAATATATTAGTTCGATTAATATTGAATTTACTTTCAACTAGTTCATGCTAAATAGATTACTTGCAATAGTATTTCTCCTTTCACTATCGGGTAGTTGCAGCAAACTATTCTCGCAGCATATTTATAGACCAGAAGTATCGGATCCACTTTTAGAACCGTGGCGATGGAAGCTTATGCCAGAACTTAGAGGAAAAGGTGTTAGGTGCATTGAGAGTGGCAAGGACGGCGTTATTTGGTTTGGAGTTGATAAAGGTGTTTGCAGGTATGATGGAATAGATTGGAACTACTACGATACAACTAATACAAAGATTGTATTTCCTGTAAATTCAATAGTAAGCGCTAATAATTTCATTTTAGCAGGATCTGAAAAGGGTTTGTCGATATACCAGAATGACAAGTGGAAAGATCTTTTTGCTCGCGACAAGAACGGTTTACTTTCGGTAAGTTGCATGAAAAGATTAAGCGATGGCTCTGTGCTTATTGGGTTTGCAAAAGGTTTACTGTATTTAAAGGATGATAAAAAGATATTTCTTGTTCCAGAGCGTAACATTAAAAGCTTAAAGAATAAGTTTGCAAACGACGAGTTTATTGTTTTACCCGATAATTATCTTTTTGAGAATAATTCCTCTAAGGTTGATGATATTTTTGAGTATTCGCAAGATGAATTGTGGGTTTTGATGTCGCAATCATCGCGAGGAAAGATTTTCAAGTTCAATATCAACAAAGCACTACTTGCAAAAAGTATAGATAAGACAGAGGTTTTATTCGAGATTTCTGGTAATGCATTGTATCGAGGGCTTAAGGCTATTCGTACCAACGATAGTAAGGTTTGGATTATCAGCTCGTATCACCGTTCGGGGATTTTTATTTTCGATGGAAAGCGCTGGGATTTTACTCAGCTGAGCAAAATACTAGGTGGGGATGAACTGCACACAAGTATTCTCCAAAGTAAGGATGGTAATATCCTGATTGGCGGTATAGGAAAGCTATTTGTATATCGAAATAGAAACTGGAATCTATACGAGGCGCCGCAATTTCCAATCCCCTACTCTAGGGTGATTTTTCACGAAACCGAAAATGGTAACTTGTGGATAGCCGGTAGCCAAAACGATGTGTATCGTTTTGATTATGGCGATAAGAAGTGGCTAACCTACAAGAATTTGAATTTTGAGTGCGAATCAAGCGATCGTAAAAAGTGGTTTTTATCGGGCGACAGTAAGGTTGTTGTTAACGATAATCAGCGATGGTACTATTATGATCAAACCGATAGTTTAATTGATGCTCCTGTTAAGCTGATTGA
>JBPXJX010000730.1:0-2290 GCA_051715525.1 Bacteroidales bacterium | reverse complement strand
TCTCATTTTTTGTTTTTACTCTTTTATTCTTTTTTTCTTTCTCAAGTGGCATTCTTGGGCAGGTAAATAACCGTTTTTCTTTTTCAATTCAAGAGCAAAGTTTAAAAAATATCTTGAATGAAATATCTAATAAAACTGGCTATGAGTTGGCATATAGCGATACCGAAGTAGGTGTAAATAGAATTGCATCATTTTAATGTGATAATTTAACTATAAAAGAGATTCTAGATAAAATTTGCTTTGATTTTAATCTCAAAACAGAACAGATTGGAAGTGTACTGGTTTTGAGGCATATTTTTAATCGAAAAAACTATTTAGTTAAAGGAGCTGTTTTCGATAAAAAGGAAAACAAAGCAATTCCTGGCGTAAATATATTCTCAATAATTACAGCGCAGGGTACTACAACAGATTCAGTTGGGGCTTTTCTGCTTAAGGTTAATGCACCTAGTGACAAAATTAGAATTTCTTCAGTAGGATATAAAGGTGGTGAAATAATAATATTGAATGATACGACAATTAATGTTTACTTAGAAGAAGATATTAGAGAGTTAAAGGAGTTAATTGTGGTTGCATTTGGTAAAGAAAATAAGGATTTTGTAACAGGTTCAGTTTCGGTAATAACACCATCAACATATAGCCAAATAAACCAAGAGTCAGTTAATTCGTCATTGCAATCCGTTTTAGCAGGAGTAAGTGTTAGCAATAATTCAGGAACACCTGCATCATCCGCTAATGTTAATATTAGAGGGGTAAGTTCAATTACTGCAGGTAATAACCCGTTGTATATTGTGGATGGTGTTCCAATTATAACTGGCAACTATTCGCAACTCGATTTTAGTGGACAAACTATAAATGCAGTAAGTGATTTAAGTGTAAACGATATTGAGTCAATCAGTATTTTGAAAGATGCTGCTGCTGGTTCGTTATATGGAGCAAGGTCATCGAATGGAGTTATACTAATAACAACAAAGAGGGGTAATTCTGGTAGTAACAGCGTTCAGTTCGACACCTATTATGGCTTGCAAAAAACAACGGGAATGCTTGATATGCTAAACGCTACACAGTGGATGAACCTTGTTAATGAAGAGGCTGTTGATGCTGGAAAGCCAGTTGTTTATTCACAGGAACAGATAACGCAAAATAAGATAAATACGAATTGGCTTAAACAGGTCTTTAGAATTGCACCTATTTATAACCTTTACCTTTCCTATAGGGGCGGGAAGGAGAGGTCAAAGTATTACTTAAGCGGAAGCTATTTTAATCAGGAAGGGATTGTTATTGGGAGCGACTATAAACGCTATAATTTTTTGGTGAATTATGATTTTGAGCTAAGTGATAGGTTGTTGGTTGAGTGCGGTAATAGTTTCTCGTACTCTAAAAACAATAGGATAGAAGGCGATCAATCGCTAAACGGTCCTTTGCCAAATGCAATTTCAATGCCTTCGATATATCCAGTAAGTAATTCAGATGGTAGTTTTAATAACGATGGTCCTTATGCCAACCCAATTTCTATAGCAAAACAAGAGAAAAATCTTGCTAACGTTTATCGTAATCTTTTCAATGTTAAGGTTAGCTATAAACTATTAAAGGGATTGGAATTTAGGAACCAGATTGGTGTTGATTTTTATAATTTGAATGAACAAACTTTTGCACCTAAAAGTACAAGGCAAGGTGCTAAGTATAATGGGCTTGGTATTGAAGCTACAAATAGCACGTTATCTCTTTATAATTCGGCCTTACTAAACTATGATTTTACTTTAAAAAATCAAAAATTCAACATTTTGGTAGGAGGTACTTACGAACGATATAGAGAGCATGGAACATTTCTCAGGGCGCAGAATTTTCCTGGGAATAGTTTTGAATTTTTACAAGATGCTGCAACTCCTGTTGCCGCCTACTCAAACGAAGATGATGCTGTTGCAATTTCGCTTTTCTCTAGGATTAATTACAACTTGTCAAACAAATATATTTTTTCATTGAATTTAAGACGAGATGGTTCTTCGAGATTTGGCGAGAATAATAGATTTGCTTACTTTCCATCCATCTCGGGTTTATGGTTTATATCAAATGAACCATTTTTTAAGAACATTGAATTTATATCAAAACTTAGACTTTATGCAAGCTATGGTATAACGGGTAATGACTTGATATCTAATTTTCAATCACTTAATCTTTTTTCAGGAGGATCGAACTATAATGGCGAAGCAGGAATTAGCCCATACCAACTTGCCAACCCAAATTTGAAGTGGGAGTCAACAAGTCAGTTTAATGTAGGATTAAACCTTGAGTT
>JBPXJX010000729.1:0-4266 GCA_051715525.1 Bacteroidales bacterium | reverse complement strand
TTTTGGTGCAATAATCAAGGGGTGAAAACGCCAATCATCACATCAAATTTTGATTGGAATGCAAGCGACGAGGTAAAAATTAGAGTTGGCTTAACAGCTAAAGGGGAATGGCAACTTTGGTATCAGCCAAAAACGGAACAGTCATTTATTTACGGAGGCAAAGGGAATAGCATAACAAATGCTCCCATGAGTTGGTGCGGCTTAGCTTTTGGGTATACCTCATCGCGTTCGGGTCTACTTTGGATGGATGGTTTAAGCATCTGCACAACCGATTACCCTCCTATCCTACTCTCAGCAAAACCGCTTAATCTAAATACGGTTAAAGTTATTTTCACTGAAAATATCAATATAAATGATGCTTCGGCAAAAAGCAATTACACTATCACCGATAAGACCGGAGTACCAATCGAAATCAATAGTATCAGCACATCAGCTGAATTACCAAATGGAGTTTATATCAGAACAGAGCAACTCCCAATAGGCAAACTACTGCTAAAGGTTGAAAACGTTGGCGATTTATTTAATAATTCCATTAAGGATAGCATCTATTTTGGGTTAAGCGAGGAAGGTTCGCTCGGAAGGCTAATTATCAATGAGATAATGGCAAACCCTGAACCATCAGTTGGTTTACCCAAATATGAATATATCGAACTTTACAATCCAACCTCGGATACAATTGACATAAATGGCTGGAAGCTTCAGATAAACGATTACAAATTAACATTGCCAAACGACTCTGTTCTACCTAGCCAATACATTACACTTTGCCCAACAAGCGCGGTATCGGCACTCAGCACCTACGGCAAATCCATTGGAGTAACAAGTTTCCCATCGTTACTGAATTCGGGAATGAGTATCAGGCTAACCGATGCAAGTGGTTCGTTTATAGCAATGGCAGACTACAGCGAAGATTGGTACGGCGATGACTTGAAAAAAGATGGTGGTTATTCGCTCGAAAAAATTGATTTTCGAAATTTGATGGAGGGCAAAAACAACTGGAAAGCCTCAAATGATAGTAAAGGTGGAACGCCATGTGCAGCAAATTCAGTAGCAAAGTATAATCCAGATGTTACCTTACCTAAACTTTTATCGGCTGAGGCTTTGGACAACAAAACCATAAAACTTCTATTCTCTGAGCCAATGGATAGCCTAATGCTAACATTCACAAATAACTTCGATATTGATAACGGAATCGGGCATCCCGAATCTGCGACTCTAATTGGAATAGATTATAATACAGCGATTCTTTCTCTTTCAAATAGTTTGGCCATTGGGACAATCTATAACCTTTGCCTTAACCAAAATATTACCGACTTCTCAGGTAATCATCTTGCAAGCGAATGCTTCCGAATTGCTTTGCCTCAAACACCTGAATGGAATGATATTGTAATAAACGAAGTGCTATTCAATCCAAATGCTGGAGGTGTTGACTTTGTAGAACTTTATAACAAATCCGATAAATCATTCGAACTAAAAAACTTCTCGCTTGCCAATAGGAGTAGCACAACAAAGCAACTCGATCAGGTTTATTCAGCTTCTGATACGTCAAGAATACTATTCCCGAATGAATATGTTGTAATTTCTTTAAATGCGCAATTGGTTAAACAGTTCTACCACACCGAGAATGATAAAGCGTTTATCAACATTCCAAGTATGCCATCATTCAATAACGACGAAGGGTATGTTGTACTTCTTGATAAAAATCTTGAGGTGGTTGATGAAATTCATTATAGCGAAAAGATGCACTCTAAGCTTCTAAACGATTTAAAAGGAGTATCGCTCGAAAGAATAAATCCTGACCTATCATCGTCAAGCTCCTCAACATGGCAATCGGCAGCACAAACTGCTGGTTTTGCAACGCCAACATATAAAAACTCGCAGTGGGTTGAACCTTCATTTAATGATGATGCTTTTACGCTCTCGCCCGAAACCTTTTCGCCTGATGGCGATGGCAGAGACGATTATCTATTAATTTCCTATAAACTTCCAAACGAAGGGAGCACTGCAAACATCAGAGTGTTTAGCGCCAACGGAACTGAGGTTAAGCGGTTGGCTTCAAACCTTACAATTGGAACAGAAGGTACGTTAACATGGGATGGGTTAAACAATCAAAACCAACGATTGCCAATTGGGATATACATCGTATACATCGAGTATTTTAACCCCACGGGGGAAGTTAAAAAGATTAAGAAAACTTGCGTGGTAGCAGAAAAACTGTAAAGCTAAACTTTCATTCCAAGAACTAATACATCATCGATCTGTTCGCCAGCGCCCTTCCATGTTGAAAAGGTGCTCTCTAGCTGTTCGATGTAATTCGCTCCATTAGCATGGCTATTATCAGTAAGCAGCTTTAAGAATTGCTTCTTTAAAAACTTCTTATTCAATTCACCACCAAATTGATCTACAAAACCATCGGTATAAACGAAAACCCAATCGTTTTTCTGAAGTTCAATTTTCTTTAGCGTAAAATTACTATCATGTATCTTTTCCGACAAACCAATTAAAATAGGCGATGGCTTTTCTTCAATTATTACTCCGTCTCTGCAAATAAAAAGTGGAATTAAAGCGCCTGCGTAAGAAAGTATCATCGTTTCTTTATCAAAACAGCAAACGGCAATGTCCATGGAATCTTTAAGCACCATCTCCTCAATTCCAAAATTGAGCTTTAAAGGAAGCTCAGCATTAATAAAACTAAGAATTTTGTCGGGGTCGGTAATGTTTTGCTGCCCTACAGCCTGATTAAGCATATCAAGGCCAATAATACTCATAAAGGCACCCGGCACTCCATGCCCTGTACAATCGGCAACTGCAAAAAACAACTTATTATTCTTTTGCAATAACCAGTAAAAATCGCCGCTTACAAAATCCTTAGGTTTATAAAAACAGAAAACATCTGAAAATTGAGGCTTTGCTAATTCAAGTGATGGTAGTAAAGCCTCTTGAATTCTTTCGGCATACCGTATATTATCAGTTATTTTCCCGATATAACTTTCAATAATACCATAAGCCTCTTCGAGGTTTTGATTTTTAAACTCGATATTTTTCCGCTGATCGTTTATTTCAGCATTTTGATGAACAAGCTGTTTATTAACTTTTTTCCTATGCTTTAGCGAAATTAATACAAATACTATTGAGCCAACAAGAAGAATGATTATAGAAATAAGTGCCAATGATATTGATCGAACTCGTTTTAGCTTAAGCTCTTTTATTTCAATCTCGGATTCCTTTTTTTGCTTTTCGTACTGGTACTGTAGGAAAAAAAGTTTTTCAGATAGCTGCTGATTAAATAGGGTATCATTGTATCTGATAATGCTCTCAAGATTTCCTGTTGCCAAACGATAATGCTCATGCCCCTTAGCTACCTGCGTTATGACTTTAAGTGCATCTCGAATTGTTAGCTTTGCTCCAATCACCTTAGCAATATCGTATGCACTCTGGGCGTATTTTTGAGCATTTTCTGTATCGCCCGTTTTTAAAAATAGTTCTGCTTTTCGTGCAAGGATATTTGCATATAGGTCTTTATCAGTCTCAATATTAACTAACTGCTGAGATTTATTATAATTCTCTATAGCCAAAAAGTAATCCTCTCTTTCTTTATAAAGATCTCCTATGTATTTATAGCAAACTGAAATACCCTGTTTGTTATTAATTTCTTGACGAATTTTGAGAGCTGTATTCAAATCTACAAAGGCGCTATCATATTGCTTAAGTAATAGATTTGTTCTTCCCCTATTTAAGTGAACGTAGGAAAGCATTAGCTTGTTATTTATCTTTTTCGCAATTTCAAAAGCGTTATTCAGGTTTTCAATTGCATTGGTATAATATTCTTGATAAATAAGCAGGTTAGCAATGTTGATATATGCAAACCCTTCTTGTTCTTGAAGTTTATACTTCTTCGCCAACTCAAGTCCTTTATAGTAGTAATCGGTAGATTTTGAGTAGTTACCAATTATTCTATAAGCAACCCCAACATACCCATGAAGGTTAACCAAGTTTTTATAATCTTTATACCTCTCGGCACTTTCAATAGCTTTGATTCCTAGTTCAATAGATTTATTGGGTTCAGAATTTCTTAACTCCCAGGTTAGCTTTGCAAGAATATCAACTTGTGCTGAGTCGTTAACTTTGCTAAGGCTATTATAAAGGGAGTCAATTTTTTTATCAGGAGCTTGAAATCCGAATAAGGGTATTAAAAGTGCTAAGATTGTGAAATACCTATACATAGGTCAATAATTATAAAATACAATAATTACAAAACTACAATTA
>JBPXJX010000728.1:0-1643 GCA_051715525.1 Bacteroidales bacterium | reverse complement strand
TAGTTGATCGTAACTCTCTTTGGGCTGAAACTGGAAGTTCTGTATTTTGGGGCGATGCTTATGCTTCAACTTTAAAAGATCTTGATGTTCTTATCACTGATGCTGAAAAAAGTCAGAATTGGACTTATGCTGGTGTAGGTAAAATAATGAAAGCATACCTATACGCTTTCCTTGTTGACCAATTTGGTGATATTCCTATGTCTGAGGCGCTTAAAGCACCTGAATTGGTTTATCCTAAATGGGATAAAGACTCAGATTGCTATACTGCAATTTTCGCTTTATTAAAACAAGCTAACTCTGATTTAAGAAAAGCTACTGTTACAGGTGTTACTAATGTTCTTGTTCCTGGCGCAGATGATATTATTTATGGTGGTAGTAAAGAAAAATGGATAAGAGCCGGTAATTCAATTAAATTTAAACTACTTAACCAGCAACGTTTATTTAAAGATGTTTCTGCAGATGTTAATGCACTTGTAACTGCCGATAGTTTAATTAAATCAAGCAGCCAAGATTTTCAACTAAAATTTGGACCTGAAACTACACCTGACAATAGGAACGGTAGTTATAAAGAGTGGGAATCATCACAAAAGAGTTTATTCTGTAGCCCATATATGCTTGAAATTATGAAAGGTGGAAAAGCTGGTATGGTATTCACAGGTTGTGTTGACCCACGTATTAAATACTATTTCTACAATCAACTTTCTGGTGGAGCTAGTGCTTCAAAAGACGGAAATAAGATTGAGTATCGCGATGGAGGTTTTGTAAGTATTTATCCTGGTTCAATTGGTAGATACCGCGATGGTTCATTAGATAAATCTGTTACTGTAATGGGTATGTATCCTTGCGGTGGAAGATACGATGATGGTGGTGCGTTAACAATATCTGGAACAAGTAGTTCAGGTACCGCTCCTTACCGCTTTTTAACTTTTACTGATATTTGCTTTATTAAAGCTGAACTTGCAAATGCTGGAGATTTAACCGCTGGCGGTTTAACAGCTACTGATTACTTTACTGCAGGTATTAATGCTGCTTTTGCTAAAGTTGATGAGGTTGCTACTTTAACAGTTGCTGGACAAACAGCAAAGCAAACTGTACCAGTTTGTGCAACCTTAGCAACAACAGTTACTTATAAAGCAGCTGTACTAGCTAAATGGAACGATCCTGCAACTGATGAGGCTAAGAGGTTAGAGTATATTATTACTCAAAAATGGCTTGCAAGTTTTGGTGCCCCACAAGATTGTTATACTGATTGGAGAAGAACAGGCTATCCTATCCTTTTCGATCCAAACGACGCTACAATGGCTCCAGATCATAAGGTTCCAACTCCTATGGGAGATGGTGGCGGTGAAGGTACTGATATTCCTGTTCAACGCCAAAATGATTCTATGAAATCTTGGCCATGGCCTATTGAGGATCTTGGTTCAAATCCTAACGCTCCAGCACAAAAGAATCCTTATACTGTTAAATTGTTCTGGGATTTGAGAACTTACCCTTACTAGTGGTTACGAGTTAGTAATAATTTGAACAATAATTTAAATTGAAACAAATGAAAAATAATTTTAAAATATTGACCTTAATCATGATTGGGTTGGTTTTTATTTCTTCTTGTAAGAAAGATCCAGACCTAAACATGCCAACAATGG
>JBPXJX010000727.1:0-3389 GCA_051715525.1 Bacteroidales bacterium | reverse complement strand
ATTATTGCGCCTGCATTTATTGCACCACAAATGCTTTGCTTGCGACCAACACCGCCTCCAAGTCCGGAGCCAATACTAACGGCTAATTGAGGTGCAATTTTAACCTTATCGGCATAACCTTCAAGTATAGCTTGTGCACAGCTATTGCCTTTTTTGAATAGTTCTAAAGATTTCTCAATGTTATTCATGAACGCTGTTTTTTACAAAAATAAAAAAAGGGACCGAAGTCCCTCATAATAATAATCATAAATTATAGAATTTATTAAAAAGCAAATCCAAGAGAAAATCCGATTCTCATTTTAAAACCTTCGAAGAAGTTTTTATCAAAACTATCTTCTGTTCCATCAGTTTCTGTTTTTATGCTAGAACTTCCATAATGCCCTCCAAAGAAAAGATCCATTGTGAAGCCCGAGTCGGTAATCCACTGTCTTCCGAAAACTAAACCACCTCCAATTGAAGTTAAAGTACCTTTTGATGTTTCGTCGAATGCAGTCACTTCCATTGAGTAGCGTTGATACCTAAAGTAAGGCGCAGTATAAAAGCCATCAATTGCATTTTTTTTAAGGTAGAATCTAACTTCTGGCGTTAATATTAGCCCAGTAAATTTTGTGTCCCCTAATTTGAAATTCAAATACCCTACACCCAATTGAGCTGAGGTCATATCACTTAATTCTCTTTCATAAAAAATAGAACCTGTACCAAGTATCAAACTGAGGGTATTTACTTTTAGTACATTTTTTTCTGCTGACTCCTGTGAGAATGATTTAAATCCTAAAAGGAGGGCCATGGCAATAATTAGTAACTTTTTCATTTAAGCTAATTTTTAATGTAAAAACAAATTTACAAATTGAATGCCAAGGGTTCAACTTTTACCGAAAATTTATAGAACATTTCAATTTTTTTGCTGTTTCCCTTTTCTTGGGTATTTTTGAACAATAATTAATGATAATGAAAAAAGTAATTTTTCTTTTTGCCTTTTTTGCCTTAATCGGAACATGGAGTTGTCAATCAAATAAGAAGAAGGACAATGCAGTAATAGTTTCGGTTAGCATATTACCCCAAAAATATATAGTTGATAGGATTTCTGGAAACTCAATAGTGGTTAATGTTATGGTTCCTCCGGGTTCTAGTCCCGAGATGTACGAACCTTCACCAATTCAGATGAAGGGTGTTGCTAATTCTGCAATCTATTTTGCTATTGGGCCTCTTGAGTTTGAGGGAACAATTTTGCCTCGAATAAAGGAACTCAACCCTGATATAAGGTTTGTAAAGCTTTCCGAAGGGATTAGTCTAATTGAGGGGCATCAACATCACGAGATTATGGGCGAGCACAATCACGAGCCAAACTACGACCCTCATATTTGGACTTCAACCAAGGAGTTTAAGTTGATGGCAAGCGGAACTTGCAACGAACTTTGCAACTTAATTCCATCAAAAAAGGCTGAGTTCATGTCAAACCTCGAAATTCTTTTCAAGGAGGTAGATGAATTTGATGCCCAGATGAGAACTGTTGTTGAGAATGCAAAGACCAAGAAGTTTTTAATATATCACCCTGCACTTTCATATTTTGCCCGCGAGTACGGTTTGTCGCAGATTGCCATCGAAGAGGATGGGAAAACCCCATCGGCTCAGCATTTAACCCAGATAGTTCAGATTGCTAAAGCTGATAATCTTAATACAGTTTTTATCCAGGCACAGTTCGATTCAAGAAATGCTGAGGTTTTAGCATTAGAAATTAGCGGTGATGTAGCCATTATCGATCCCCTTGGATATGATTGGGTGAAGATTATGCACGATTTAAAGAATAAAATGGCTAGATCTCTAAATTCAAAATAAGCACTAGTTTGATGGGAAAAATATTAGAAATAAATAGCGTAACTAGTGGTTATGGTTCTGAAATCATATTGAAGGATGTTAACTTTGAGGTTAACGATAACGATTTTATTGGCGTTATTGGCCCAAATGGTGGGGGCAAAACAACTCTCCTGAAGTTAATTCTCGGTGAGATTTCACCCTTTAGAGGGAGTGTTAACTTTTATCCAAACAAAAAGGATGAAAACCTATTCGGATACCTACCTCAGGTCTCAACTATTGATAGGGAATTTCCAATTAAAGTGATTGATATTGTACTTTCTGGATTAATGTATAGTTCAGGTTTGTGGGGATGGAATAGTGCAAAAAAACGAAAAGTTGCTCTCGATATACTTGCCACTACTGGGATTGACTATTTGTGGAATAATAGTGTTGCCGAACTATCTGGAGGCCAATTGCAACGAGTTTTTTTATGCCGGGCTTTAATTTCTAAACCTCGCCTGTTAATTCTCGATGAACCCAATACTTACGTTGATAATAAATTCGAAAAAGAGCTCTACGAGCTCCTAAGAGAGTTAAATAAAAGCATGGCAATAATAATGGTTTCGCACGATGTTGGTACGATAACATCTTATGTTAAAACCATTGCATGCGTTAATAGGCATTTACACTATCATCGTTCAAACAGAATAACTCCTGAACAACTTGCGGCTTACGAGTGTCCAATTCAAATTATTACACATGGTAAGGTGCCTCACACCGTTTTGCTTGACCATAGAAGGGAGGATGTACAATGATTTCGTTACTTGCTGATATTTTTAAATACCAATTCTTAACAAATGCTGTTATAGCAGCTCTTCTGGTTTCAATTGTTGCAGGGATTATTGGTACCTATATCACAGCCCGTAGATTAGTTTTTTTGAGCGGTGGTATTACCCATGCCTCTTTTGGAGGAATCGGTATTGCTTACTATTTTGGTATTAGCCCTATATTGGGTGCCATAGTTTTCTCTGTTTTATCTGCATTTGGCATAGAGGCTCTTACTCATCGAAAAAATATGCGCGAGGATTCGGCAATTGGAATTCTTTGGGCGTTTGGAATGGCCGTTGGAATTATATTCATCTTTTTAACACCTGGTTATGCTCCAAATCTTTTAGGCTTTCTGTTTGGTACTATATTAACAGTCACAAATAACGATTTGTTATCGCTTGTTTTGCTTGATGCTAGTGTAATTATATTTTTTATATTGCTTTATAGACCAATTCTTTACATAGCATTTGATCAGGATTTTGCAAGAACTCAGAAAATACCCGTTACACTTCTAAATTATGTTTTAATTACCTTTATTGCAATATCTATTGTTTTGAGTATTAGGGTTGTGGGAATTATTCTTTTGATTTCACTGTTTACGATACCAGCCGCTACTGCAAATATCTTCTCGAAAAATTTTGGAAGAATTATATTTTGGTCAATTTTGCTTAGTTTTCTAGGGTGTTTTGTAGGATTACTTTTATCTTATGGAATGAACATCCCAAGCGGGGCGGCAATTGTAGTGGTTTTGGTTATAATGTTTGGAA
>JBPXJX010000726.1:0-1761 GCA_051715525.1 Bacteroidales bacterium | reverse complement strand
TCATTGTTTGGTAATCGAGTTTCTCGGGAGTATCGCGCTGGGTATGATAATCATTATGTAACCCTCTAAAAAACATAACTGCAGGAATGTTTTTGGTAATAAAACTTGCCTGATCCGAAGAGTATAAATCAGCCGATGAGTAATCGATTAAAAGGCTATCATCAGAGCTACAATTCAACCTAACTTTATTTATCAGCATCGTGTCTCTTTTATGCGCGATGGCGTAAACCTTTTTATAATTTCTATTCCTTTCTAAATGGCTATCCTCGCCCCTCCCAATCATATCTAAATTTATATTGGCAATGGGTTTAATGTTTAAACTTTCAACCTCATTTACGAATGCTCGCGAACCGCACAACCCCTTTTCCTCGCCTGAAAATGCAGCAAAAATTATTGAGCGTATTGGTCTATATCCTCTTTCAACCGCTTTAGAGTAGGCCTGCGCCAACTCCAAAACCGCAGCAACCCCAGATGCATTATCATCGGCACCATACATTACCTGCTCATTTTCAATACCTAAATGATCGTAATGAGCAGAAATAACCAATGCCTCCTCAGGGTATTCAGTCCCTCTAATGATGCCAATCAGGTTAGCACCTGCTCCACTTTCCTTTACAATATCTCGGGTAACCTTAATTTGTAATCCTTTATTATTTAACAAATCAATATCAAGAGTATTATTAGAAAATTTCTGAAAAAGTTCATTTTCTTTTATCTCAAGTATTTTTGCAGCAAATTTTGGATTTAGAACGATGGTTGATTGATAGTAATCTTTGTATTTAAGGGTTTTAATCAGACTATCGGTTTTTAACATACTCTCACTAAATAACTTTTTGAGTTTATCTCTCTTTTTAAAATTATAAGTAGTTTGTATCTTTGATAAAGCCTCAAACTCTTTTTTATTTAAGGGATTACAAAGCATTACACCAACACAACCTTTTTGAATTAACAACTCGTAAAGCTCTTTCTTTGGGAAATAAATATTTGAGGTTAAAACTAAAATTATCCTATTTTTAAGATTAAGTGCTTTAACATAATCGATAGACAAATCCTGAACAATAACCACATCATTAAATACATTTCCAACCATTGTTGAAACAGAGCCAAAATAATCGGTATACTCCACTGCTTTGTTTTTTCCGAAAAGAACTAAAGGTTTAGAAGTTTTGAATGAAGTTAATGAGAAATTGTGAGTAAATCCCTTTAATACAGGCAAATAATCAATTTTATATTCTAAAAAGTTATCGGAAATATACTTTGAAGCTCTCTTAATTCCTTCAGTACCATCCTCGCGCCCCTCCATTTCTGGAGCTGCCAATCGATAAACAATTCGTTTCAAATCTGCTCTATCTATATATTGCATTGAGCTTGATAATAACGAGTCGTATATCTGCGATTTGGCTTGAATTACATATAATACACCAATTAGAATAATTCTGAATTTTCGCATAATTAAAATGTCAAATTACTTATAAAGATATGAGTTTAATGTAAAACCCATATTTAATTCTAGGGTTTTAATCACATAAATGTATTTGTAGTCAGGATAATCAGGCTTAAAGATTATTTCATACCCTAACGATTTGAAATACCCCTTTTTCTAATATCATTATCTTCTTTTTTCTTACTTTTGCTTGATTTTAAAAAAACCGATTATTCAGAATAAATAGATTATAGCGATGACAATTTCTTACAACTGGCTTAAAGAGTACATCAAAGTTGATATCGAACCCGAGAAGGTTTCACAAATACTAACTTCTA
>JBPXJX010000725.1:0-3258 GCA_051715525.1 Bacteroidales bacterium | reverse complement strand
TAGGTACTTTGCCAAAGGCTGAGTTTGTTTGCGGAATGTCTGAGGTTGTTAAACATGCACTTATTGCCGATAGAGCAAAGTTTGAGTATATCGAAAAGAATAAAGAGGATATTTTATTGCTTGATAGTGTTGCATTGGAGTATCTTGTTACGAAATCAGTAAAAATAAAGGCGAAGATTGTAGAATCTGATGAGCGAGAGCAAGGTCTTAGAAGGGTACTAAATTTGGGTCATACTTGGGGACATGCAGTTGAAACATTGTCAAGGATACCGCATGGTGAGGCAGTTAGCATTGGGCTTGTTTTTTCGGCGAACCTCTCAGTACAAAAAGGGTTGATGAGTCTTGAAGAGCGTAAACGATTAATAAATATTTTATCAGATTTAGGTCTACCAACATCATTTAACGATTGTAAAAAGGAGATTTTCGAAATTCTTAAAAAGGATAAAAAGAAGGAGTCGGATTTTATTCACTTTATTTTAATGAAGAGTATTGGTGAAGTTTTAATCGAGAAGATTACGTTAAAAGAAATTGAAAATTTTATAAAAAATGATACGTTCTGATATATGCGTTAGTATTGCAAATACTGATTTCCAAGATATTTTAAAGATTCTTGAAGAGGTGGGCATGGCCGAGATTCGAATTGATTTACTTGACCTTATGCCCAACCAGCTCGAAATGGTATTCTCAAGCCATAAGAACCTTATTGCTACGTGTCGTCAAGGTCGTTACGACGATGCTCAAAGAGCATCAATACTTGCTCGAGCTATTGAGGCTGGTGCAGCATGGGTTGATTTAGAGATTGAAACAGCTGCAGAATGGCGCAAACCATTGATTGAATTAGCCAAAAGCAAGCAGTGTAAAGTTATAATTTCGTGGCATTGCTTTGGTAAAACTCCAACCGATGCTGAACTTTTTGGAATAGTAGATAGCATTTATGCTGCTGGAGCGGATGTTGCAAAAATCGCTTGCCTTTCAAATAACATTGCCGATAGTTCACGAATTTTAGGACTTTACTCAAAGTACAGTCGTTTGGTTGCCCTTGGAATGGGCGATGCCGGCAAAATTACACGAATTGCTGCGCTCTCACTTGGCGCACCTTTCACTTTCGCTTCGGTTCAGGATAACTCAACAGCACCAGGACAAATCGATTACAAGGAACTTGAAAAGTTGGTAAATCAGATTGAAGAAATATGAAATGGTCTACCCAATATTCCATTATTCCAACATTCCATTTTATTACAAAAGTAGATATTGAAACAAATTAATGTAGAACTTAAGTTAAAAGTAACTCAACATATGACCAAACTTCTCGCTGTTTTTGGTAACCCTGTTTTACACAGCAAAAGCCCGCAACTTCATAATGCAGTGCTTAGCGTTTCGCATATCGATGCCTATTATACACGCATTCATGTCGAAAAGTGCGAGGATGTTATCAAAACCATACGTCAACTCAACATTTTTGGAGCAAATATAACCACTCCCTTTAAGGAGAGCCTTCTGCCAATGCTCGATTCTCTAACAACCGAAGCAGAGCTGATTGGCGCAGTGAATACAATTCGCAACGAGAATGGAGTGCTTACTGGTTATAATACAGATTATTTAGGTGTTATTAAATCGATAGAAGAGGCTGGTGAAATTATTTTTGGTAAAAGATGTTTGGTTTTGGGTGCTGGTGGGGCATCAAAGGCAGCTGTTTATGGGTTGATGAGTACTGGAGGTGAGGTTTTTATAACCAATCGTACCCAGAGCAAGGCTGATGAAATTGCCCGATTGATGGGCTGTGTTTCTGTTCCAATGAGCGATGTAGATGAGTTGATGCCGAGTATCGATATTGTTGTTTCAACTTTACTCCCTGATGTTTCTATGCCAAATCTAAGGTGGAACTCAAGGATTAAGTTGCTTCTTGATGCAAATTATCGTAAATCGACATTATGCGAAGAGGCTGAAGCAGCTGGTGTTAGGGTTGTAAAAGGCGATAGATGGCTAATTCATCAGGCTGTAGGAGCATTTTCAATCTTTGCAGGTTACGAACCATCCGTTGAGATGCTTTCGCAGGCAATACAGGTACCACTTGACGGTACTAACTTAAAGGTTAAATCGTTAGAGTTGGGAACGAGTTTTTCTTTGGATGAACGTTACGATTTTATTGTTGTAACCGAAGGTTTATCGGATATTGAAGTAAATAAAATTATTGATGAAGAGAAGCATAAAGCCTTCAAAGGTTAGCGGAACTGTGGTGGCACCAGCATCAAAGAGTGTTGCGCAACGAGCCATTGCCTTGGCTTCTATGGCCCTTGGGGAATCAAATATATTATCTGTAGGAAGCAGCGATGATGTACATGCCGCCATTTCGGTTTGCAAAGCTCTAGGTGCAGATATTCAGCAGCAACCCGATGGGTTGCATGTTAATGGTGGGTTAAAAGTTCCAACTGCTCCTTTAAACTTAGGCGAATCGGGACTTAGCGTTAGGATGTTTTCTGCAATTGCTGCAACGTTGGAACAAGAGATTACTTTAACAGGTCATGGTTCTTTGTTAAATAGGCCAATGGATATCGTTGAGAATTCGCTTAATCCGATTTGCCATTACTGTAAATCAAACAATGGAAAGCTTCCCATTACAGTAAAGGGCCCATTAAAAGGGGGCGAAATCAAAATAGATGGTTCAATAAGTTCTCAAGTTCTCACCGGAATCCTGATTGCTTCACCATATGCTCAAAAAGATACAATTATTCATGTTGATAATCTCCAAAGTCGCCCATATATAGATATCACTATGAGGTTGATGAAGTATTTCGGTGCGGATGTTGAAAATAGGAACTATTCTGAATTTTATGTAAAGAGTGGTCAGCACTATCAGTCTAAAAACTATACCGTTGAAGGGGACTGGAGTGGCGCAGCTTTTCTTCTTGTTGCTGGGGCAATTGCAGGAAACGTAAAAGTTGATAATTTACAAATAGCATCATCGCAGGCTGATAAGGCAATTGTTGATGCTCTGTTTTATGCTGGAGCAAAAGTTTCTATTCACGAAAACCATTTAGAGGTTAATCGCTATGCCCTAAATAGTTTTCATTTCGATGCAACACATTGTCCTGATCTGTTTCCTCCTCTAGTGGCGCTTGCAGTACATTGCGAAGGCGAATCTCGAATTCTTGGGGTTAGCCGTTTGCGTGTAAAAGAGAGTGATAGAGCAGCAACGCTTATGGAGGAGTTTGCTAAAATGGGCGTAGATATTTCTATAGAAGGCGAACTGATGATTGT
>JBPXJX010000724.1:0-11255 GCA_051715525.1 Bacteroidales bacterium | reverse complement strand
ATATAACTGTTTATACCTTTGAGTACTCTTTTTCAAATTGCATATCCAATCGATTTTTATAAATTCGCACATACAATCAAATCCAACAAAATGGAGAAGTATCAACCTTACGTTGGTGGTAAGTTTAAATCAACCAACAATACTTTCCTTGTAAAGAGTCCATTCAACTCCGAAGTCATAGCTGAGGTTTTCCTTGCAGGCAAACCTGAACTTGAGGAGGCAATAGCCTTAGCACAAAAAGTTGAGGATGAATTAAAAAACCTACCATCTTATAGAAGATACTCTACACTAATGGATATTGCCAAAAGGATGAAAGAACAGCGCGAGGTACTGGCAAAAACACTTTGCCTTGAGGCAGCAAAACCCATAAAATATGCTTTAGGCGAAGTTGACAGAGCAATCCAAACCTTTGTTGTAGCTGCCGAAGAGTGTAAAAGATTACCTGCAGAGTATATCCAAATCGACTGGACACCAGCAGGCGAAGGCAATGAGGGTATTGTTCGTTACTTCCCTGTTGGATTGGTTGCTGGCATTTCGCCCTTTAATTTCCCTCTGAATTTAACTGTACATAAACTTGCCCCAGCAATAGCTGCTGGCTGCCCAATAATTCTGAAACCAGCTCGCTCTACACCTCTTTCGGCTTTGCTTTTAGCTGAAATTATCGACTCAACCGATCTCCCCAAAGGTGCGCTTTCAATTCTCCCAATGGATCGAGAATCGGGAAACCAGCTTGTAACCGATGAGCGCTTTGCGCTGCTCACCTTTACTGGCTCTCCAATTGTTGGTTGGAACATGAAAAATCAGGCAGGGAAGAAACGTATTGTCCTTGAATTAGGCGGAAACGCAGGTGTTATAGTTACAGAAACAGCAAACCTAAATCTTGCTGTAAATAAATGCTTAAGCGGAGCTTTTGCCTACTCGGGTCAGGTTTGCATACACACCCAGCGTATTTATGTACACGAATCAATTTTCGATGAGTTTACATCCCAATTTATCGAGCATACAAAAAAACTTAAGCATGGCAATCCCCTTGAAATATCAACAGATATATCATCTATGATTGATGAGGATAATGCCATTCGTGTTGAGCAGTGGGTGAATGAAGCTGTTGATGGTGGCGCAAAAGTTCTAATTGGTGGTGAACGAAATGGGACTTTCTACCCTCCAACAATAATTACAAACACAAAGAAAGAGATGAAAGTATGCTCGCAAGAGGTTTTCGGGCCAGTTGTTCTCGTTGAACCTTATACAATTTACAATTCTGCAATTGCAGAGATAAACTCATCGGAGTTTGGTTTACAGGCTGGTGTTTTTACCAATAAGATAAATGAGCAAAACATCGCAGTCAATGAACTAAAAGTAGGTGGAGTTATTATAAATGATGTACCAACATTTAGGGTTGACCACATGCCCTACGGAGGCATTAAAAATTCTGGGTTCGGACGCGAAGGGGTTCGATATGCAATGCATGATATGCTTGAACCAAGGCTGTTGGTTAAAAACTCACTGTGATTTTGCATTTTAAAATCAAAGGAAAATTAAGATTTAGCTAAATATTGAAAAAAACAAACTGAGCAAATATTATACTTTGCTACTATTGCTATATTTGCATTTCACTTTAAACGTTCCGAGTAACAGATGGCGCTAGGTTTTCTTCTTAAAGGTATAATGATTGGCTTATTGGCTTCAATTCCTCTAGGTCCAATTGGTGTCATTTGCATTCAACGAACTATCAATAAAAATCGGTTAAGCGGATTTATATCTGGGCTTGGAGCTGCAACTGCTGACACAATTTTTGCTGCAATTGCCGGGTTCAGCCTCACTTTTGTCATCAATTTTATTGAAGAAAAACAACGCATCATCGAAGTCGTTGGTGGTATAATAGTAATAATTCTTGGTATCAAAACTTTTTACACCAACCCCGTAACGCAGCTGAAACGTCACAAGAAAAAGCCCAGCAAACTAATCGAGGATTTTATTTCAGTACTCCTTTTAACTATAACTAACCCTTTTGTCATTTTTCTGTTCATTGGTATGTTTGCTACAATGGGGTTAGCCTACAATGGCGAAAACATGGGATATTCCATCCTAACATTGGCAGGAGTTTTTTTGGGTGGCTCACTTTGGTGGTTCACACTAAGCACACTGGTTAACATGTTCCGCAAGCGTTTTAGACTAAAACAGCTTTGGTGGATTAACAAAATATCAGGAGCTGTTATCTTTTTACTTGGCATACTAGCCATTGTTAATGTAGCTAGAGTATTAATTCTTAACAGCTAAAAAACTTTTCATTTAGATAATTGTTAAAAGAATAGTATTCTTCTTTATTATCTTTTATCGTTTTTTTGCAACTTTTGAATAGTTGCGTATATTTAAGTAATTGTATTTTTAGTATAATACTAAATATATTATAGCTGATGATACAATAAATCAACACAATACCGATTACTAATAAATCACTTACAGGATGAAACTTGCAAATAAATTGCTTCAAATATCCTCCTTTAACCTTGATGGGAAATGCGATAAAGAAACATTTGCTAGGTTGACCCAATTTGGAGTATCGAGCTTTGTTTTGATCTTTTACTTTATTATGCAGTCAATTTTAGCTATCGCGTTAATGAAAAGCTTTACGCTGATGCTGATTTCCATTTCAACTGCGGCTATTCTCGCCATTAACTTAAGCATTATTGTTAAACAGAAGCATATTAACGGTTTCTCACTTTTTACAATAATTATAAGCGGAGCATCACTTCTTTATTTGGCAGCAACTGGTAATATTAACATTGTAGGTACTCTTATTCTTGGCCTTTTCCCATTTTTTGCCATTTCGATGTTTGGTTACTCAAAGGGAGGTTACATCTCCATTGGTTTTGGAACCCTTTTAATATTCTGTTTTTTTCTTCCTGCAACAATAAACCCCTCAGCACAAGCACCAATTTCACAAAAACTATTTTTCGTTTTATCATACCTAACAGCATTAATAATTGCATACATCTTTGAGGTTGTTAAGAACAGGACCGTTCGCAACTCTGAAAAAGAGGTTCTTGATGAGAAAAACTCGAATAAACTCAACGAGGAGTTTATTGCTAAACTATCGCATCAAATCCGCACCCCTTTAAATAACATTATGGTTATATCAAACATCCTTTCCACAACATCTCTCGATGAGAAACAGAAGGATATGATGGATACCATTCTAGCATCAACAAACAACCTCGTTAACGTTTTGAATAGCATGGTTGAGATCTCGAATGTTGATACTCGCGACAATAGCGAATTCAACATCAACTTCAACCTACAAAACACAATTAATAACACGCTCAAACTTTTTACATCTCAAAGTTTTAACAACATCAGCTTCAACTTAAAGATTGACGAATCCTTACCAAAAGATTTTTTTGGTGACCCCGTTAAGATTAAGCAAATCTTTCTTAATATCATTGAGAATATTATCAAGAATAAGAGTAGCAACAAGATTGCCATTGAAATTAAGGTTGGAAAAAGTAAAGAGGTTCAAGATACCACTGAACTTTTTTTTGAGATTAAAAGCAATAAACCATTGATGCTTCCTATCAATGAGAATCATAGCCAATTTATTGTTAACGAAACTACGTTTACATCGGCAAGTACTCAGATTTACATTGAACTATTAGGGCTAAATGTAACGCAAAAGCTTATTGAGAGCAAGGGAGGCAAATTGAGCATTTCGCTCTCATCCGATAATGCTGTTTTTAACTTCGCATACACACTAGTAAATGTTGCAAATGAATTCGAGGAGCATACTTCAATTGAACAAAACGAAGAACAAGGTGAGCGTAAATCTTCACAACAAGCATCTATTCAACTCGAAAACGCCAATGTACTATTAGTAGAAGACAACCTTATTAACCAAAAAATAGTTGTTTTAAGCCTTAAAAAGATGGTTAAATCAATTGACATAGCCAGCAACGGGAAAGAGGCTCTAGACAAGTTTGGAACAAGTAAATATGATATTATTCTGATGGATATTCAGATGCCTATCATGAATGGAATTGTATCAACCAAAAAAATTAGAGAGATTGAGGCAAGCACTACTTCTCATACACCAATAATTGCTATAACTGCAAATGCTTTACTTGGAGACAAGGAGGAGTGTATTGAAGCTGGCATGGACGACTATATCAGCAAACCTTTCCAAATTGAGGTGCTAATTCAAAAGATGAAAAATCTTCTAGGCTAATATTGCAACAAAAGACTTTTAATACTCTTACAAAGCATTAACTTTTAATCAGACTTCAGGCTAAAACCTAGAACAAACAGCTTAAATCGGGTTTAATCCCAATAATCAGAATATCGTCAACCTGCTCATTATCACCCTTCCACTCCATTATGCTATCCTTAACATACTGACGCTGAGTTTCAATGGGGAGTTTATGCACATTTAAAAGAAGGTGCCTAAAGCGTCTGAATTTGTACTTTTTATTTTCTGGGCCACCAAATTGATCAACATATCCATCGGTGAAAATATAGAGCATATCATCTGGATGAATTGGAATATAATGGCTACTGAAGAGCTGCTGCTCCGCTTTATTTCCCATACCAACGGAATACCTATCGCCTTTTACCTCGATAATCTTACTATCTCGAACTAGATATAGGTTACTAAATGCACCAGAGTACTGAAGGATGTTGTTCTCCTTATCAATAACACAAAAAGCAACATCCATTCCGTCCTTAACAAAAGCTCCTTCCTCGTTAGACTCTTTACTAAATGTCTGAATAACGCCAGTATTCAGCCTGTTAAGGATTTCAGCAGAGTCATTAACGCCCTGAACGTTAGTTATATTCCTTAAAAGTTCAATCCCAATAATCGACATAAATGCCCCGGGCACTCCATGTCCTGTACAATCCACAACTGCAACAAAAATTTTATTCTTTGTTTCGTTTACCCAATAGAAATCACCGCTAACAATATCTTTGGGCATATAAAGCAAAAACGAATCGGGAAGTAATTTATGGTATTGAGCAGCAGATGGCATTATAGCCTCTTGAAGTCGCTTAGCATAGTTAATACTATCGGTTATGCTTTTATTTTTAATTATCAGCTCTTCTTTCTGCATCTCAACCTCAGCCATTGCAAATTCACGTTCGGTAAGAAGTTTCTTAGTTTTTCTAAAATGTTTAGTTCTATTCCTTAAGTATAAAAAACCGGCTAATACTCCTAAAATAATGTAGATAACAAATGCCATTTTGGTTCGCCAAAATGGGATATTAACTAAAATCTTAAGAGAAACACCTTTGTCATTCCACGTTAAATCGCTATTTGATCCTCTTACAGTAAATATATAAGTACCTGCACTCAAATTTGAAAAAGTAGCCGAGTGTTTTGTACCAAGTTCAATCCACTGATCAGATAAACCAAGCATCTGATACTCATACAGGTTATTCTCGGGTCGAGTAAAATCAAGTGATGCAAAATCAATAGTAAACACACTGAAGTTTTGGGGAATTTCAATCTCGGTGAGCCCATCAACACTTATAGTTTTCTTCTCTTTTGAACCTATTAGATCAAAATTGGTAATAGCAATATTAGGTATATTCTTATTGGCTATTATGGAATCGGGATAAAAAGAGTTGAAACCTGAGATACCTCCAAAATAAAGTTTCCCTGAGCGTGATTTAAAACTTGATCCCACATTAAACTCCTGACTTTGAAGACCATCTGCAACATCGTAGGTCTTAACAGATTCTGTTTTAGGGTTTAACATTGCCAACCCCCAGTTAGTGCTCATCCAGATATGCCCCTTATTATCCTCCTCTAAAGAATAGATAATATTATTTGGCAACCCATTATCTTCTGTATAGAGTTTAACCTTACCCGTATTTACATCAAATACATGCAAACCGCTACTTGTACCTATCCACAAATTTCCATCCGTATCCTCAAGAAGGCTTAAAATGTCATTCGAAATAAGTTGTTGCCCTGTAAAGTTGGGGTTACGAACAAATCGGTCAACCCTTTTTGTATCCGGATTTATCCTATTTAAACCATTTAATGAGCCTGCCCATACCAACCCTTTCTTGTCAACAATTACGTCATAAACCTCGCCTGAAGTTATAGAGTTAGTATCATTTGGATTATTATAATAGCCTATCAGCTCTTTACTTTTAACCTGCAACAATCCAATCCTTGTCGCAATCCAAAGATTCCCCTTACGATCCTCTGCAAATGCATATACCCTATTATTATTAAACAAGCCCAGCGAGTTGATGTTTTTATACTTAAAATAATCAACAAACTGCTTTTGGGTTGGTAAGTAAATCTGAACGCCATCTCTAGTTCCAATAATAAGCTCATCATTGGAGTTTAAAAAAATACTATAGACGAAATCGTTTACAATTCTACCCTCCTTTAATGCTGAAAAATGGACCTTTTCGTTCGTTGTTGGATTGAACTGAAATAGTCCAGACCCCCAAGTGCCGATCCATAAGGTTCCTGATTTATCTTGGCAAATTGATCCAATAAAATTATTGTCGAAAAGCGGAATACCATCCCTGTTTTTTGAAAACAGATTAAACTTTGAAGGCTTCCTATCCCACTTTATTAAGCCTTGAAATGTGCCAATCCAAAGAATTCCTGATTTATCTTCTACAAATGAAGTTATTGAAGGTTTCAAAAGTTTTTCACCATTAGAGGTTAAATCGTTATAAGTTGTAATTGAATGTGTAACAGTGTTAAAGCTCGAAAAACCAATATCGGTACCAATCCATACTAACCCTCTACTATCTTTATAAACGGCATTAATTGTTGAACTTTGTAATTTATTACTCTTACTTGATTTACTAAAAAAAGAAGTAAACTCACCGGTATTACGATTATATAAATTCAAACCATTATCGGTTCCTATCCAAATATTACCATCTGCCTCCTCGTAAATACATTTTACTTTATCTCCACTTATAGACTTAGGGTTATTGGGATCGTGCGAGAATCGTTTATAAATATTCAACTTTCGATCTAAAAAACACAATCCGTCCTTTGTACCAACCCATAGGACGCCTTGGGAGTCTTCTAATATGTCAAAATCTGATTGATCCGTTGAGAAAGTAAACAAATCGTTATAATGAGGGAATCGTGTAAATGTTCGCCTATCGCTATTCAGTTTATCGACAGACAATGATGTTTTTGCCCAAATTGTTCCCTCTTTATCCTCATAAACACAATAAATTCTATTATCACTAATTGTTTTTGGGTCGTTTGCCTTTGTAAAGTAATTAATAAACCTCCCTGTTTTTCGATTAAGCATACTTAACCCCAAATTTGTACCAAGCCAAATATTGCCATATCTATCCTCACAAATAGAGTTAATGTTATTATTTGATAAACTATTTGTATCGAGCGGATTATTTCTATAGGGTTTAAAAGAATAACCATCATAACGATTAAGTCCATCTTGAGTGGCAATCCAAAGAAATCCTTTTGAATCCTGAATTACAGAGGTAACCGTTGACTGGCTCAATCCTTTGGCAACGTTAAACATGACAACGCCAGTAGCATAGCTTTCAGAATGACTTAAGCATACCACCAACAAGAACAATAAGAATACCCTAAAAACCAATAACCTTAGCATAGGTTATATTTTATGAAATCGATGTTAATTTACAATATTACACGCAAAAAAAGTTAATTATTACCACGAATAATAGTATCTATATTTTAATTACAGCACCATCTCCAAGTTGAAGTGGCTGTAATAATTCTGAAGGTGAAGGAATAAAATCGCCTAAACCTAAATCATTCCAAATCTCATCTACCTTTTTTATGGTAAACTTATCCATCATTACTACATTGGGCCAAGCCCTTTGTTGATTGTCCTGTTTATATACTTTACGAGTGCCATCGAAAACTATATGGGCTAGTTTCCCATCTGCACCCTTTATGAAAAGGGTATCTCTTGATGGCTCGATATTCCCTGCCAAATACCATATAACCATTGAGATATTGCTTACCTCAATTTCTTTATCAACAATAATTAACGCCTTAACATTTTGCAATGCGCTAATACTGAACAACCTCGACGAGAATTCCTGAATACTAATCCCAACATTCTTATCAACTGATATAACCAATGCTGAAATCCCTTTTGATAATAATACTGTATTGATAGAGTAAGCATCTTTAGGTAATGATGATAATTCTACCAAAACGCTCTCAACATCAAATTCTATATTTTGTAAACTTTTCTCTTTACTTTTAACAGTTGCATCAATAAAAATTTTACTCCCAAAGCAAGGCTGATCTGAAGCATGATCGAGCACATCTAAAGGCCCTTTGCTAAAAAATAAATCTGTTGTTAAATCTACGTTTCTTGAAAGAACTTGAGCAAACTGAAGCGAATCATGTATATCAACTGTTCCATCAACAGCAATCATAATCTTGTTAAACATCATCTGTCCTGCACCCCAAAGCGCATTCATCACTTTATACGCATGGCCCGGAAAAGCACTTTTAATTTTAACCACTGAAATATTGTGAGCGACTCCTTCCATCGGGAGGCTCATATCCTCCAACTCAGGTAACATAGACAATCGAATGGGAGCAAGAAAAATTCTTTCGGTAGCTTTTGCTATATAAGCATCCTCCATGGGCGGAACGCCAACAATGGTTGCTGGGTAAACAGCTTTTGCCCTGTGCGTAATACAAGTGACATGAAACCTTGGATACCAATCGGCAAGCGAGTAAAAGCCCGTATGATCACCAAATGGCCCTTCCCAAGCCAACTCTTCTTTAGGATCGACATAGCCCTCTATAACAAAATCAACATCTTCAGGCACTTCCAAATCAACTGTGATGCATTTTACCAGCTTAACCTTCTTCTTTCTTAAAAATCCAGCCAAAATGTACTCATCCAAGTTATCGGGCATTGGGGCTGTTGACGCATAAGTATAAACAGGATCACCACCAAGTGCAACGGCTATTGGCATTAGCTCTCCTTTCTTCTTGTACTCCTCAAAATGCCTTGCCCCAACCTTATGTCGATGCCAGTGCATTCCCGTTTCGTTTTGGTTAAAAACCTGCAAACGATACATGCCGATATTCCTAATACCGGTATTAGGATCTTTTGTATTAACCATGGGGAAAGTAACAAATGGACCTCCATCGTATGGCCAACATTTTAGAATGGGAAGTTTAGATAAATCGGGCGAAAGATTTATAATCTGTTGACAAGCACCTTTTCCGGTTATTACGGTTGGCATCCAATCCGACAGTTTTTTAAGCTGCGGAAGCATCTTTACTTTATCAAGGAATGACTCTTTAGGGCTAGCCAGCTCTTTGAAAAGTTGCTCAATACGCGCCCCTACTTCATCTAGGTTATCAACGCCCAACGATAAGCACATTCTTTTTGTTGATCCAAAAAGGTTGATGAGCAAAGGAAAATCTGTTCCTGTATTTTCGAACAGAATTGCTTTACCCCCACCTAGCTGTTTAGAGATTCTATCCGCAATTTCAGTGATTTCTAATTCAGGGTTAACAAATTCTTTTACTCGAATTAGCTCATTATGATGCTCTAAGGCATCAATAAATTCCCATAAACTTTTATATGCCATCAGTTAACTAGATATGCTGTGAATTTATAAAAAAAAGGTTCCAGTTGAACTGGAACCTTGCCTTATTTAAGATGATATTGCTTACCTTCTTGCGTATTTAAAATCGCGACCAAGGTAACGAGCTGAAGAACCTAGCATTTCTTCAATTCTGATTAGCTGGTTATACTTTGCAATCCTATCGGAACGTGAAGCTGAACCTGTTTTAATTAAACCAGTATTTAAAGCCACTGCAAGGTGAGCGATTGTTGTATCTTCTGTTTCACCTGATCTATGACTCATAATTGAAGTCATTGAGTGGATATCAGCTAAACGAACAGCGTTAATGGTCTCTGTTAAAGTACCAATTTGGTTTACTTTGATTAGAATGCTATTACCAGCTTTCTCATCAATACCACGTTGTAAACGATTAACGTTGGTAACGAATAGATCATCACCTACAAGTTGAATTTTATCACCAAGAGTTTTGGTAATCAACTTCCATCCATCCCAATCGTCTTCAGCCATACCGTCTTCAATTGAGATGATTGGATATTTATCAGTCCAAGACTTCCAGTAATCAACCATTTGAGCAGAGGTTAACTTGTCACCAGTTGATTTATGCAAATGATATACTTTTTCTTCTGGAAGATAATACTCCGATGATGCTGGGTCAAGAGCAAGGAAAACATCAACACCTGGCTTATAACCAGCCTTCTCAATAGCCTGAAGGATAACCTGAATTGCCTCTTCGTTCGATTTTAGGTTTGGAGCAAAGCCACCCTCATCGCCAACGTTGGTTGAGTAGCCTGCTTTCTTAAGAACAGATTTCAGGTGATGGAATACTTCGGCACCCATTCTAATAGCATCGGTGAAATTTTCTGCACCAACTGGCATAATCATAAACTCTTGGAAATCGATGCTATTATCAGCGTGTGAACCACCGTTGATAATATTCATCATCGGAATAGGAAGGGTACAAGCATTAACGCCACCAACATATCGGAACAATTGTTGTCCAGTTGATTGAGCTGCAGCATGAGCAACTGCTAAGGAAACACCAAGGATAGCGTTAGCGCCAAGGTTTGCTTTATTCTCTGATCCATCAAGTTTGATCAAAGCCTCATCAATTTGTTGCTGTTCGTGAACATGCATACCAACAATCTCCTCAGCGATAGTTGTGTTAACATTTTCAACAGCCTTTAGAACGCCTTTACCAAGGTAGCGGCCAGCATCGCCATCGCGAAGTTCCACAGCCTCATGAACACCTGTCGATGCGCCACTTGGCACAGCAGCACGTCCAGAAAAGCCGCTTTCAGTAAATACATCAACCTCTACAGTAGGATTCCCTCTGGAATCAAGTATTTGACGGGCATGAACACTTACAATTTGTCCCATAATTATTAAATTAAATATTTATTAAAAATTCAAATGTAAAAATAAAAAAAAGGGATATGTTTTAAACCATATCCCTCTAATTTTTTATATAAAAAAGTGTTCCAATTACTCTGATTTCTCCTCAGTAGATTCTGGTTGAACATCTTCTTTTTTATCAACAACTTTTGTTTCAGCAGCAGCCTCTTCCTTCTTAGCTTTCGCACCACGACGGGTTTTCTTAGCAGCAGGTTTAGCGGTTTCTTTTACGTAAGTTGTGTTGTAATCAACAAGTTCAATAATGCACATCTCAA
>JBPXJX010000723.1:0-5933 GCA_051715525.1 Bacteroidales bacterium | reverse complement strand
TGATATCATACGTTAGTATATCAATAATTAACAAACCTACAGGGGTGATATCAAATGAAAATGGAGAATTTATATTTAAAATCCCGAACACTTTTATCAACGAAAGCCTTTGTGTAAGCATATTAGGTTATGAAAGTTACATAAAAAAAGTAAGCGACTTTTTAGAAAATTCTTATAACGTTATAACGCTTAAGACAAAAAAATATACCATAGAGGAAATAACTGTTGAAGGAAAAAAGAAGCGACTTAACCCTTCAAAAATCGTTCAACAATCGCTCGACAATATTGAATCCAACTACCCAACAAAACCATTTATTTACCAAGGTTATTATAGAGAATATCTTAAACAAGGAAATAAAAACTACCTAAATCTCCTAGAAGCTGCAATAATACTGAAGGATAAAGGTTTTAATTCTAATTTTTTCCCATATCGATCCTATTTATTACAAATGAGATTTAACAAGGACTATAAGATTGATAAAGATTTTCAAACAAAGTATACAAATAGTCTCAAAATTAAAAAGGAAGAAAACACTAAATATATGCCACAGCATATAATGCCAATTTTAGGAGGCAATGAACTATCAATACTTTTTGCTCATGATGCTATAAGACGTTATAACGAACGCACATACGCATTTGTATATAAATTTAATAAAGACTTCAAATCTTGCCATTCGTTTACACTTGATAGTATAATGTACAAGAAAGATGTACCTATTTACTGTATTAGTTTTCAATACGATAATAATACTATACTAGTTAATGACAAGCCTGTTGATAAATTGAATATAAAGGGCAAGATTTTTATTAGAGCATATAGCTATGCTATTGAAAGGCTAGAGTATGTTAGCTATTCTCTTGAAAACCCCGAACAAAAGAATTTTGAGATTGTTGCCGATTACAGAATTCTAAATGAAAAAATGTATTTAAACTATCTTTCATTTTCAAATTTCTTTAAAGCAGTAATCCCGCCTAACAATTATGCTCAATATGAAATTCCTGTTGAAAAGCAACCTCTACAAATCGAAGATATAATGATTGAAGAAAATTCAATAACACTAAAATTTAATAAAAACTTAAGAAAGTTTGGAATATCTAATGAGAAGAATTACAAGTTGTCTGGTTTCATTGTAAATTCTGATATTCCTTTTGCCAAACCCGACACTACTTTTATGCCTGAACATCCAGAAGAAGTAACCTTCATCAGTTCAAATTCTATTAAATTAACCATTAATAAAATTCATCGCATATTTCTAGAAGAAAATAATAATAACATTGATTATCAATTGAAGTATAATGAAAATAACTTTAGCCTTAATAGTAATGTAAATGCAACAATTGAAAACAATACAATAAAATTTAATAATATAAGTCTCTCAATTAATAAAATAACCGATGAATATGGCATCACATTCAATACTTTATTCACAATTGATATGTATCAGTTTAGAGAATTTTTTGTTAATGATATTTTAAAGAACAATTATTCAATGCCTCAGAATGCGAAGTATATCCTTAATGAATCTCCGCTTTACGATCAATCACCCCCTTTTATCAATAATTTCTGGGATCAGTTTAACTTTCCGATTATTACACCATTATTAGACAATACAGTAACATCAGTTTTGCAACATAAGCAATAAACAGGCATACCGCAACCATTCACATTTATCAAGCAAAGAATTCTAAAATGATAATTATACTAAATCAAAATTTAAATTTTAAAAAAGTGAAGAATATTTTTAAACGTTTCATTTTTCTAGCATTATTCACTGCAATAATAACCTCATGTTCGCAAGAAGAACAGTTAAGATTAACAATTCAACAAATTATTGACAAAACAAATGGAACTGTTGGTGTAGCCATTAAGAATCTCAACACAAACGATACTTTAACCATTAATAATAATCTGCCGTTTCCAATGCAGAGCGTTTACAAGTTCCCATTGGCAATGGCTGTTCTAAGCAAGATTGATAGCGGTAAGTTTTCAATCGATCAAAAGATTCATTTAGCTAAATCTGATTTGCTTCCCAATACTTGGAGCCCTTTAAGGAACAAATATCCCGAGGGTAATGTAATTATTCCGCTAAGCGAAATCATTAACTACACCGTTTCGCAAAGCGATAATAACGGCTGCGATATCCTATTCCGATTGCTTGGAGGGACTAACGCTGTGAATAATTTTATCCACAGTATAGGAGTTAATGAAATATCAATAATGGGAACTGAAGAGGAGATGCATAAAGATTGGAACGTTCAGTTCACCAACTGGTGCAAGCCCTCCGCAATGGTTCAAATATTAGAGATCTTTCATCAAAAGAAAGTTCTTTCCAAGAGCAGTTCAAATTTTCTATGGAAACAAATGGTTGAAACCACAACGGGTCCAAATAGGATCAAAGGTTTGCTGCCAAAGGAAACCATTGTAGCCCATAAAACTGGTTCATCGGGCAAAAACAATGAAGGCTTAACTGCTGCAATTAATGATGTTGGCATTATTAAATTACCTAACGGACAAAGTATTGCAATTGCTGTTTTTGTTTCAAACACTTCCACAAACGATAGTATCAGTGAAAGAGTTATAGCAGATATTGCAAAAGTGACATACACTTATTATTCAAACTTCAAATAATACTAGAGTTCCGATCTCTTAAAGAGATCGGAACTCTTAACATTAAAACAACCCCTCTACCGAAAGGTATCGTTCACCAGTATCGTAAGCAAAAGTTAATATTCTAGAGCCTTTTGGAATTTCTATCAATTTCTTTGCTATCGCAGCCAACGATGCCCCTGACGAAACGCCAACAAACAATCCTTCGAGCATTGCCGCTTTACGTGCATAGTCATAAGCCTCATCCTTTGATATTGTTATTACACCATCGAGTATGTTTTTATTAAGGTTATCAGGGATAAAGTTTGCACCTATTCCTTGAATTGGGTGCGGGGCTGGCTTACCGCCACTAATAAGAGGTGAAAGTTCTGGTTCAACAGCAAAAACTTTCAAATTAGGAAATCTGCTTTTTAATACCTCTGCAACACCTGAAATGTGCCCACCTGTGCCAACTCCTGTAATTAGGTAGTCTAACCCTTCAGGGAAATCAATTATAATCTCATGAGCTGTTGTTCTTCGATGAATATCAACATTCGATGGATTATCAAATTGTGAGGGGATCCAAGCATTTGAATCGTTTGCTACAATCTCTTTGGCCTTGTCCAACGCGGCTTTCATGCCTCCTTCGCGGGGAGTTAGCACAAATTCGGCTCCATAAACAGCCATTAACTTTCGACGCTCAATGCTAAACGATTCTGGCATAACAAGAATCAACTTATATCCTTTTACCGCGGCTACCATTGCCAAACCAACACCTGTATTCCCTGATGTGGGCTCAACTATAGTCATTCCTTTTTTGAGTATCCCTGCTTTTTCAGCATCTTCGATCATGGCAAGGGCTATCCTATCTTTTATGCTCCCTCCTGGATTGCCTTTTTCCAACTTAACCCAAACCTCATAACTATTTGGGTATAATTTATTTATTTTAATATGTGGTGTATTACCAATAATATCTAATACATTAGATGCCTTCATGATTATAAAATTTTAAAAAAAGAAAATAGTAATTCAATTGATGTGTAGTTACTACACGTATTTTGGGTGTAAAATTTTAATTAGTCCTGTTTGCACAGGACAACAGCATGCTGCTGCGCACATTAATGAAGTGGTTATATTTAAGCCGGAAATAATCATTAAATTACAAAACTTATCGATTCATTAGCTTTGCGAGAGTTTCTTATAACAACTTCGCTTTTATGATAAACAACTGAAAATGGTTGTACGCTCTCGGTAAGCCACACGTTACCACCAATAATAGTGTCGTGACCAATTACTGTTTCGCCACCAAGTATTGTACTTCCAGAATAAATAATAACATTATCCTCAATAGATGGATGACGTTTGGCATTTGCCAATCCTTTGCTAACGCTCAATGCGCCTAATGTTACACCTTGGTATATCTTAACATTCATGCCAATTACGGTAGTCTCACCAATCACAATGCCCGTTCCGTGGTCGATATAAAAACCTTCGCCAATGGTTGCACCCGGGTTTATATCAATGCCTGTTTTACTATGAGCGTATTCGCTCATTACACGTGGGATAATTGGAATTTGCAAGCGATATAAAAGGTTGGCAAATCGATACACTGCAATAGCATAAAAACCAGGATAGCAAAGCATTACCTCCTCTACAGAATAAGCTGCAGGATCATTATTCTGAAATGATTCAGCATCGACTAAAAGGCCATTATAGAGTTCGGGAATATTTGAGAAAAAAATTTCGGTAATCTCTTCAACATCACCCTTTAGCTCCTTCTCTATTGGTAAAAGCAAACTTCTAAATCGAAACTGTAATTCGCTCCATTTTAGGTCTACCTCATCAGAAGTTCTATGTACAGAGATTTTAACAGGAAATAATAATGAAATTAACTCATCGACAAATTCTTGGGTTTGCTTCATCGATGGCACAGTCTGCAAGATACTTTCATTTTTACTATAAAGTACCTTAGGAAACACAGATATAACCTCTCTTCGTTCCACTTATTACAATTTTTCGTCGACAAATATAGCTATTTAGAATTAATTTAAGTAAAAATAAAAAGACAATACAAACACTTCATAAAAACAGATTATTACTTAACTTTGTTTTGAATTAACCAAACAACCCTTTTCAATATGCATACAAAACAGCTCTTTAGCATATTAATTGCAATTCTAATTACTTGTATCTCAACTCGCATTGCGTTTTCGCAAGATGTAAGTTTCTATTTTATTAAAGAAAATATTGGAACGTTAACATCAAACACAGAGCTAATCATTTCGGATCAACTAAACTTGAGTTGTACTAACCAAGCCATAGCTGCTGAAAGAATTGAAGAGTCAAAAAATATCTTTATTGATGTAGAGTCGAGCATAACTCCCACAAGTAAATTCCTTGTAATTCCTTTAGGTTATACTTTCAAAAAAAAGTATAGCATTTCATGTGTTATACCATTTTACTTAAGTAGAGGCTTAAATTATTCTCATGGCACTGAGTCATCGTCGGGTATAGGCGATTTAACTATTAAAGCTTCATTTAAACACCGCAAAGGAAACTTCAGAAATGAGTATGGCCTTGCAGCCAAATTACCAACAGGCGATGCCTATAATCAAGTTAATGGTTATATAGTTCCGCTGGGAACAGGTACAACAGACTTTATAGGGCAAGCCATTATTAATTACAAAGTCAACAAAAGTACCTTTTATGGTAATATGTCATTCCGTATTAATGGAAAACTTAAGCGGAAAGCGACTATTGATCTTATAAATGATACTCAGGAGATAGACTATAGCATTAAAAATGGAAATACGTTTATGTTCTACACCTCTTACTCTTACAAATTTTGGAAATATACTTCAATCCTAGCAGGCTTATCGGCCATAAAGAATGGTAAAGGAGAAATAGATCAAACCACTAATCTAAGTAGTGGTCCTTCCTTTACTATAACAGGCAATACAGCAGGTCAGAATTTTTTTATTTTTGATGGAAATCCTGCCCTAGTTTTTTCTATTAAAAAATTCAATCTTCTTTTAGGTTGTAAAATTCCTTTATATACTAAGGTAAGTGAACTCAACTCAGAAGAGAAAAGGAAACTTATGTATACATTTTCTCTCTCATATTCAATACATTAATCTGACAAAACTGATTATGAATAGCAAATTAACCATACTAATAATTGCCATTACTTCAATTTTCCTTTTTACAAATTGTAATAAGGAAAAAGAATTGCAACTATACCCTTTAGCCTCGTTAAATGTAAACTTCAAACTTAAAGAGTACGGTAAAAAGGGATTAAACTCAAAAGAAGAAACAATCCTTTCATTTAAAACAACTATTACAA
>JBPXJX010000722.1:0-2257 GCA_051715525.1 Bacteroidales bacterium | reverse complement strand
TCATTTAAGTTACTGTTTATCAAAGTACTTATAGCAAATATTATATAAAATAAAATTGGTAAAATAAGGGGCTCTCTCCATTTAACAATACTATAATCCTTTTTAATGAAATAGCTAACTAAAACTAAAATTAACCACAAAAAAAGCAGCGGTGTAAAAACACTTCGGCCTAAGGGTAAGGCAAAAATAAGAACTATAAAAATATAATAATCAATTGATTGATAATTAAATGTGCTAAAAATCTTTTTCAACATCGAAGCAAAGTATTATTTTGGAAATGGAAATCGTTTATCAACAAGTTTCATTATTAGCCATAAAAAAACAAGGTTTATTCCAAAGATATACAACGTATAATCCGAGTTATTAATCATTAACCAAGCTAATCCAAAAATTATCAAATTGAAACCTAATGATAAAAGTACTGTCTTTTGATGACTAAACCCAGATTGTACAATGCGTTGATAAGCATGCTTTCTATGTGCCTTTGAGAGTGACTCTTTATTTCTCCATCGTCTATAAAGAGTAATTGTAGCATCAAACCAAAAAAGAGAAGTAAGCAAAAGCCAAACAGCAATTGATGCCTCTCCTGTATTCTGATAATAAACGGCTAATACACCAATTGTAAATCCTAAAAGAGTACTACCAACATCACCCATGAAGATCTTTGCTGGCTGCCAGTTTAGTAATAAAAAACCCAAGGATGCAGCTGCAAGAAATAATGGAAGTTCCACTTTAGTTAAAAGAAAAAAGGCAGTGCAAATAAAAATTACTTCAGTTGAAATATATCCATCAATACCATCTAAAAAGTTGAAAAGATTTGTAAACCAAACTATTCCAATTACTGCAATTACACTCAAAATGAAAGTGGATTGAAAGTTAATGCTACCAAATTCAACAATTTTTAATCCTCCAAGAATCATTATGGCCAAGATAGAAGAAACGATCTGAATAATTAACCTTATTTTAGGTGATATTGTAATTACATCATCTAGCAAGCCAATTGCTGAAATTGGAATACCGCATAGTAATGCAAAATATAGCTTGTTATCAATTTTAGAATTTAGGAAAAGTAAAGAAATAACTAAAAACCAAACAATTGCCACAGCCAAACCACCGCCCCTCGGAGTTGGAATAGTATGCGAACTTCTATCATTTGGAATATCAAGAATTGCCCGTTTAATTGACCATATTCTAACAAAATAGGTCATGACAAAAGATAAAACCACGCTTGCTAATAATATAAAACCATTAAATAACATTACTTTCCTCTTTAAAGTATTTACGACACCATTTCCTTAATACCATCTTCAACCGTATATCTTATAATCTCATTTTCATAAGGAAAATTAGTCTGAATTGATAACCCTCCAAACAGCTTATTATATTCAGAACGAAAAATACGACGGAAGAAAAACTCAAGAAAACTTGGCATTTTATAAAGTTTCTCTCTTTGATTTAAACATTTAGAAATGGTAATAATTAGTTGACTGGTTGAAACAGGTTGATGATCAGTAATGATAAAAACTCCACTAAGCGATTTTGTTGCTATAATATCAAGATATTGAACTAAGTTTTTAATATGAATAAAGTCGCGCGTATTAACTGAATTACGCAATGGAAGAGGTATATTCAATTTAACCATTTTAATTAGCCGATGCATATTCCCAGGTGCCCCTTTTGCACCATAAACCATTGGGGGACGAACAATGGCTACTTTAAACGCATCGCTCTGCAAATTTAATAACCCATCATCGGCTTTCAGTTTTGACGAGCCATAAAAAGTATTCGGACAACAAACCGTATTCTCATCAATGTATTGAGAGTTACCATATACCGATATTGTACTCATCTGAATGAAAAGGCCAATCCCAGCATTTTTAGCCTTCTGAGCATTTAATACTGCCAAATGGAAGTTGATATCATCATAAACTGACTCTTCTTTAATATCAGGGCGATGTACAATAGCTGCAAAGTTAAAAACGACATCAGCTCCTTTAAATATTGTTTCTGGAATAGTTGTAAAGTCTGGATAAAATGAATCATATTCTAAACCTGAATTAATTCTTGATATACCTACTAAGGAGTCTACCTTATCATGAACTAATTTAATAAACTTTTTTGCAATAAAACTATCAGAGCCAATTACAACAATCCGCATAACCAATGATTATTAAAATCAACTTTTAAACTTTCTCTAATAACTCAACAAGACGATTTGTTAAGTATTCATAATCAAACCTTTTTGAGGTTTCTTTTA
>JBPXJX010000721.1:0-1876 GCA_051715525.1 Bacteroidales bacterium | reverse complement strand
GGATTTGCTGGCGGTATGCGTAGCGCAGCAGCTATTCGAAAAGTTACCAAGGGTGGCGATTTAGCCGAAGGCAAGCTGAAAACTAAGGTGCAGGATGCCTACTCGATGCGTTCAACCCCACAGGTTATTGGGGCAGCTCACGATGCAGTAAAATATGCACGCGAACAGGTTGAAATTGAGCTGAACGGTGTTGGCGATAACCCAATCTTTTTCGCTGATGAAAACCTAGCCCTTTCAGGTGCAAACTTCCAAGGCTCACCCATTTCGTTACCAATGGATTTGGTTGGCGCTGCGGTTACCATGGTTTGCGTACTATCAGAACGTAGGATGAATCGTTTGAATAACCCAGCACTAAGCGTTGGATTGCCTCCTTTCCTAACCAAAGACCCTGGCATGTTCTCGGGCTTAATGCTTAGTCAGTACACTGCCGATATGCAGATTGTTGAGCAGCGAATACTTTCGATGCCTGCATCGATACAATCCATCCCAGCAGCAGCTGATCAGGAGGACTTTGTTTCGATGGGTATGAACACCGCCATTAAGAACTTCCAGATACTCGACAACGCCTATGGCGTTTTGGGTATCGAGTTTATGGCTGCTGCCCAAGCGCTCGACCTACGCGAGAAGCTCGAAACCCCATACAAATACGGTATCGGAACTCAAAAAGCAAAGGATGTAATTCGTAAGCATGTTAATTTCTTGGATATTGACCGTCCGCTTTACCCCGATCATAATAAGATGAAAGAACTAGTGCGAACTGGTGAAATTCTCGAAGAGGTTGAAAAAGAAGTTGGAAGTTTAGCGTAAATAAAATAATCAACAAAAAAGACCTGCCAGAAATGACAGGTCTTTTTTTTAAATAAATTTATAATACAAGAGTCAAAAAGTATTAATTACTTGCTAAGCTTATTCTTTTCATCCCATGTTAATTCTAAATCCTGTTCTAGTCTTGCAGCAGAAGGAAATGTGGGTATGAAAAACATGATTATAATGGCAACAACTCCCACGAAAATAAACTGCCCAGTTAGTAAAAAAGCTATAATTGTTAAAAACGAAGGTCCTTCAAGCAATGCCCACCGAATAATTTGAGCCGACCTATAGTCAACCAATTTTTGCTCAACGCTCTGGCTCTCTTTTAGCCTGTTTAACTTGTTTTTAAAAACAAAATAACTTGCCGCAATGCTAGTAACTGCAAATATTGGAATGATAAAAATAAAGATATCACCTAAATCAACCTCACCTATACCTGCTTCGGCTCTAGTTACAAGGAAAATAGCAACCGCCAAAAAGAATAACTGGCCAATAATAAGGGAAGAACAAATTAATTGGCTTTGCTTGATAATCTCGTTTAAATTTTTCTTTTGCTCCATAATGATAGACTAAAGTTTATACCTAAAATTACTACTAGTTACCTGCTATGCTCACTTTCGACAAATTATTTAATAAACTCGCTTTCGCTTACACTATTCAGTTTTGTTTTTAGCTCTGCCATAATTTAATATACCACGGTTGTAAAATTACTTAAAAAACTGATAGTTAAGGTGATTTACTACTAAGATTGTCAAAAACAAGCAAAGCCTGATAATATTGAGGGACTTAGATATTACTTGACTTGTAACTATGGTTACTAATCCATAAAAGGGAACAAAAGTGTGTAATTTATATCTCAATTTTATTTAGCACTATTTTGCGCTCTTAACCACGACGTAGACTAAGTCTACGCCGAGCAGGGGGCTGTTTGGTTAAAATTAATAGTGTTCATTATTTTCTTTTTGATTTTAAAAATTAAACCCAAAATCAAAGCCAGGTTGAATAAAGTAGTTAGGCCATTTTTTTTCAACTGCTTTAAAAGATACTGGAACATTAGTTCTTATAG
>JBPXJX010000720.1:0-2735 GCA_051715525.1 Bacteroidales bacterium | reverse complement strand
TTATGCCCTGTTAGCCCTAAAAATAGGAACATCAACAGGGGAATTATCGGAATTAAAACGGTGTACGAAAAACCTGACATAGTCTAATTATTTTGGGTATAACCGATTCTAATGTTTCATCTTATCCACATTCTCAACATTGATAGTGTTGAAATGGCGGTAGATGTTTATAATAATCGCAATGGCAACAGCCGCTTCGGCTGCAGCAATAGCTATAATAAATAGCGAGAAGAAATGCCCCTGAAGGTTATTGGGGTATAGAAAACGGTTAAAAACCAAGAAGTTGATATTTACCGAGTTTAGGATTAGCTCAACCGACATCAGAATAGTTATCAGGTTGCGACGTGTAAGGAAGCCGTAAACACCAGCAAAGAACATTACAGTGCTTACCACCAAGAAGGCTTCCATTGGTATTCCAGATGTTAACATGGCTTATTCTTTTAATTTCTTACGTTTTGCAACTACAATTGAACCTACCATTGCTGCTAAAAGCAGAATACTGATTACCTCGAAGGGCAATACATAGCCATCCCTATCGGTGCTTAGCAAACTTCTACCAATCAATTTCATATCAACCTCCTGAGCAGCCTGAGTGGTTGCTTGGAACTGATGTTGAAGAATTGCAGTGATACAAAGAATTGCACCTGCAACGGCTGCTAGAGCTGAGAAGTATGCCTTTTTCCAACCAACAGGTTCAAACTTTTGGCTGATATGGCTAGTTAATAGTATCGAGAATATAATCAGCACTACAATACCGCCAGCATAAAGAGTTAGCTGCACTGCTGCCATAAACTCGTAGCTAAGCATAAAGTAAAGCCCTGCGGTTGAAACCAATACTAATAGTAGAAAGGTTGCCGCTCTAAGAATTCGTCGAGTTGTAACGGTTAATACCGAGAAAACAAGTATTAAAACCGAAAACAGGGCAAACATGATTTGATGTACAGTAATTTCCATTATTCAGCCCCCTTCTTTAAGGTTGAACCTTCTTTATTTAGCGTTTTAACAAGCTTATTCTTGTTAAAAACTGCATGTTCAAATTTGTTTGAGAAAACGATAGCATCGGATGGACACACTTTCACACACAATCCACAGAATGTACACATTCCAAGGTTATAAATGTATGTATCTAGCGCCTTTTTCTTTTTCCCATCTGGCGTTTCGTTGATAACAGTTTTTACGATAATTGTTCCGTTGGGACAATTCATCTCGCAAATTCCACAACCAGTACATTGATGCTCGTTTTTTTCGTTGTGAGGCATCACCAATTCTCCCTTGGTGCGCTCAAACATCTGTAATTTCTTACGATTCTCAGGATATTGCTGGGTTACAATTTTCCAAGGCTTAAAGAAATATGCCCCAGTAACCTTCATCCCAGTCCATAGCGACTTGAGAGCGAAGAAAATAGTTTTGAAGTAGTTATATATTTCTCTCATAATCCAATATACCAACCCATTAAGACAATAAATGCCATTATTAGAATGTTAACCAAGCTGATTGGGAGTAAGAACTTCCACTCAAGGTTCAATAGCTGGTCAATACGCAAGCGTGGGAATGTCCACTTAAACCACATCATTATAAGAATGATAACTGCAGTTTTGCCAATATACCATAAAACAGGAGGAATGAAATCCATTACATGGTTAAAGCTTTCGAGACCGGGGATATGTAGAGGCATCCAACCACCCCAGAAAATGGTAGCAGCTAACGATGCAACAATAAACATGTTCATGTACTCAGCAAGGAAGAAGAAAGCAAACTTAATCCCTGAATACTCAGTATGGAAACCTGCAGCCAACTCTGATTCTGCTTCAGCAAGGTCGAAAGGACCACGGTTTGTTTCGGCAGTTGCAGCAATCATATAAATTACGAAAGCAGTGATTGCAGGGAAGTGACCCTTGAAAATAAACCAAAGATCTCTTTGCTGTTCAACAATTACTGAAAGTTGCATGCTTCCGGCTAAAACGCAAATTGCAATTAGCGACATACCAACAGATAGCTCATAGCTAATAATTTGTGCACCACTACGCATTGCTCCCAATAGCGAGTATTTGCTGTTACTCGACCATCCTGCAAGCAGTATACCAACTACCCCCATCGACGAAATGGCCATCACGTAAAACACACCGATGTTTAGGTCGATTGGGTGAAGCCCTTTTGCAAAAGGTATTGCTGCAAGAGCAAGAAATGAAGTAACAATTACAATAAACGGCGCAAGGTTGAATAGAAGTTTGTCGGCCTGTTTGATTGAAATAATCTCCTTCATTAGGAGTTTAATAAGGTCGGCAATAGTTTGGAAGAAACCATAAGGTCCAACCCTGTTAGGTCCTACGCGGTTTTGAATAAATGCGCAAACCTTACGTTCGGCATACACAAGGTATAACCCAACAACAGCATAGAATGCCAGGAATAACACTCCTACTATAACCATTTCCCATAGGGTAGCCCAAAACGGGGAGCACGCTCCGCGTAATGTTGCATCAACCCATTGGGTAAAGCCTGTAAAGTCGTAGATACTAAAAGTAAATGGCATAACGTTCGTATTCTATCGGTTGATTATCTGTCAATATCAGGAATTACATAGTCAAGCGAGCCGCCGATTGCAATTAAGTCGGCAATCTTATGACCTCTAGTCAGCGTATCAAGCGCTGATAGGTTGCTAAAGTTTGGTGAACGGAACTTCATACGGTAAGGGTTCTTTTCCCCTTTACTTATAATGTAAACGCCAAACTCACCAC
>JBPXJX010000719.1:0-1552 GCA_051715525.1 Bacteroidales bacterium | reverse complement strand
TATTATCACCCATTTTGCATTCTCTCAAATTAATAAATAGATTCATTTTTAAATCAATTCCAGTATCAAAAAGTAGATTTACTTTTATTTTTTCTTTGTCTATAATAATAACTACATATTGTATTTTACTATAGTAATTTAGTAGGCACTTACATTTTTGATAAGGAATTTTATTGGATACAGTGTAATTTCTCGTTGAATAGTACTTTATATGACTATCTATTACATTTTTAGCTTTTTCAACGATGCGAGATTCGTAGTCATTAGATACTAGTTCATACCTACCAATATTTCTACTTGTAAATTTTAGCACTGATAACTTTTTTTTCATTTGTAAATCGATATCCTTATTGGATTTTGCATTGCTATCCACATTAGCTACAATTATCTTCATATTATTTCTTTTAGTTTGTTAAATAATTTGGTTAGGTTCACAGATTACATTTTTAAATATCATTTAGCATCTTCATCTAATCTTATATTAAATACTGGCAAATGGGTTATCTCCATCAGCTTATTTTGGATAATGATTGAATCATTGATGAGTCCATAGTCCTAGTAATAAAGATTTAATTCAACTATACTGTTGTGTTCGTTACGATATATTCCTAAACAATAGAAACCATCACGCATATAAACAGTATTTAGCTTAAAAGTATCGCTACCAATTCCCACCCATTTTGTTGGTGAAATTTCATTTTTACAAATACCATATGAGGTTTTCTTCTCAATATCTGATAAGAATCTTTTGATTTGTTTCATTCTTATTATTCATTTATAGATGTTAATATTTCTTTTATCTTATTCCTTCGAATTCCCTCAATCGTGAGTTTATCTTCTACCTCTCGTATTAAGTAGCATACCACATTCCAATTACTTTTGCAGTATGGGTTTCTTAGCATTATATAGCTTATCTCTGCCTCTTCAAGCTGGCGTTTCGTGACGTTATATTCAACTTCAATCCTCGAAGCGGTCATGGTATAACCTTTCACTTTATGCACTTGAAGAAATTTGGCAGCTTCTGCATACTGCTTATTGTTTAAATAAGCATCCAACTTTTTGCAATAATTATTGTAAATCTCTTGGTACATATCATTAATTGTTTAAATTTTAAAGGCTTAATAATATTGATATTGAATTTCAGAGTATTTCCTTCAATTTTAAAAACCTTAAAAGTGAATCATCCTTATATTTTTTTGCAACTAACTTTTGTGCATCCAAAAGTGTCTTGGTTTCATTCGTTTTTTTCACTAGGACATCTTTCACCAAAAAACATGGTGTAATTCTAAACCCTATAAGACTATTTTGTTCTAGGCATGAAACTGCCATACCAGTTCTAACTATTTTCTTTCCTTTAATAATTATGAGCCATTTGATGAATAAGAGAAGGCTGTGATTTTTAGGTATTCTTAGAGTTAAAGTGTAATTTTGTTTTCGTTTTAAGGGCGATTGCAAGTCAATATTCGTCTCGCAATCATTGAGTACTTCGACTTCAATTTTATCGCCACTACCTAGATAACAATCTTCAAAGTGGGGTTGTGTTTTGTAGCGT
>JBPXJX010000718.1:0-6372 GCA_051715525.1 Bacteroidales bacterium | reverse complement strand
TCATTTATCGTTTATTGTCCGATAAATTTAAAAAAGTTTCTTTTGTAATGAATATAAAAATGAGGCTCCTTTTACAACTAAAAGAAACGAAACTGAAAATTACTTGAAAAATAGTTAAACTGATTATACTTTAACAATACTATACTATTCTTATAATATAGTAATGAGAGAGTTAAATATTTTATCTAAGTTTTCCTATTCCAACCCTAATCACAAAACCGTACATGGGTTGTTTAAAATTTAAATTACCATAAAAAATTACTCCAGCACCCAAATATTTAACTGGTTTGAATAAAATATCTATTTCCAATGGAATGGATGGTGTAATAAACCGATCACCTTCAAAATGTCGAGGATCGTTAATGCTAAAATCGCCAGTAGGCTCGGTATAGAGTAGCTTTCCACGCATTGTTCCTCCGGTAACCCCTAAACCACATGAGAAAAGAATATGAGAATATTTACCAGAAAACCCTTTACCTAACATTATTCCAATATCATAAAACTCCTCTGAAGGGTGAGGTCCAAAAAGGTTGAATTCTTCATATGCCTGATAACGAACTTTATATAATAAGCTGTCCTTATAAAGGTTTGCACTAATATAACCTGTAAACCCGTCTGTTTTATCAAATGAACGGTAGCTACCCATTCCTAAATCAATCCAAAATTTATCTTTACTAAAATCAACTATCTGGCTAAAAGATTGAATCGAGAAAATTGATAGCCCAATAAAGATTATAAACTTTTTCATATCAATAGGGTAATATTTTTTCGAAAATGATTTGATTATTTCAAATGAATTATACCAAAATATGTTCCGAATAGAATCGTTATTTAAATCTACTTAAAAAAGTAATTATTTACAATAATTAATTATGAATAAAAAAGCGAAGAACTCATTCTTCGCTTTTAATTAATATGAAAACAGGTTAAACACTATTTCATTGAATGCAAACCAAACATATTACCTTCTGAATCGAGGCATATGGCGCAAAATCCATAATCACCGATAGGGAATTTAGTCTGAACCACCTTACCTCCAGCCTTCTCCACTCGATTTTGCTCAGCTAAGCAGTCGTCGGTTTGAAAATAAATAACTATACTATTGCCCCCCGCTTTAATTTTTTTTGTTTGAACCAAAGCACCTGTTGCATTCACCCCTCCTTCAGCCCATGGAAAGGCGACCATCCTCATATCCATATCTGCAGGTGTAGGCATGTCCATCATCTCTTTCCCTAGAACAGTTGCATAAAAATTTTTGGCTCTATCCATATTATCAACATAGATTTCGAACCAGTTTACCGGATTATTTGATGTCATAGCTTTTTTGATTTAGTTTATTTATTAATTGATAACACTTTAATTAGTCAATCTTTTTACTTCTTGTGAATATTGCAACAATAGCCGAGGTAATTGCTCCCATAATTAAAGCCCAGATAGTGCTTTGGATTGCGTAGTTTGTATAGTTAAAGTATGCCTGAGCCTCCTCTAAAGTTTTATAATATCCAGTTTTTACTGAATACTCGATAACATTAAGAAAATATTCAGGTGTAATAACATACGAAATAATCCATTGGGTTAAAGGGCTAAAAACAGTAACAATAGCCGAGATAATCATCCCTGAAACAAACCCTTGGAGATAGGACATTTGACCATTGTAATCGCGCTTCCTCTTATCCTTTAAAGCTAAAACGTAAACAAGAATTGCGGGTATCATAAATAGCATTGTTAAATACTGATGTTTATCAATATGGGTGCTGTGAAGCCCGATCCACTTCTCAAGCAACATCCATAAAAGCATTGTTGCTATAAAAACAAATGCCCATTTAATCTCGATTATAAATTTTTTCATAACGTAAAATATTTAGGGTTATATATAATATGCTGACAAGCTATTTGCTTATTTCCAAAATTGCAAAAGCAATCCAAATACAATAAAGATAATCAGCTGATAACCGCCTTGGATCAGAAAACGTGACCATTTAATTTTGCCCGTATCATTAGTCCACATAACTGCACCTGCAAGGGTTGGAATAATAAAAGCTGCCCAAATCCATAATGACCTTTCTAGACCGCCAACCAACTTAGTATCTGCTATTAAATGCGCAAGAACTAGTACCTGAAAAAGGGTAAGAACGAGCTGAACTGCATAAAGTGGCATGGCGGATTTCTGCATCTTTGCTAGGGTTTCCTTATCGTTAGGATCAACTCCAATAATTTCCATCCACTTTTTTCCAAAAATTGGTCCATACCAAATCGCACCAATAACCATCGATAATATAGCACCAACAATGATAGCCCAGTAGTTTATAGTTATATCCATAGCAGTTTAAGTTTAGGTTTTAACCTGATAAACAGCTATGAATTAATAAGGTTCATTGGTAATAAGCACTTTAGATTATGCAGAATAAAATATTGAATTTCTTCTTAAGTTACTTTTTGACTCCTCCACAATAATAAATATGCTATTGAAAATACTTGGTACTGTAGAAATCTCAATTTACATGTTATAGCAAATTGTTCTTACCTCCCTTTTTCTTAATATCTTTCTTGTAGTTTTTCATCATTCTTCCAAATTCCTTTTCTCTTTTCTTTCGATCAATAACCGTTGAGTCAAAAAAAGCTTTCTCCCTCTCAAGTTTAATAAAATTCTCATAGGAATCGTTATCAATCTCACCTATTTCAACGGCTTTAAGGACTGAACAACCGAGCTCATTTGTATGGGTACAATTTTTAAATCTACAATTTTTGCCAAGACTAGTAATAAGATCAAATGTAATTTCTAAACCACCATCACTATCGGCAACTCCCACCTCACGCATTCCAGGATTATCGATTAATATACCTCCATTTTCAAGAACAGTTAATTCGCGAAAACTCGTAACGTGTCTCCCTCTACTCGTGCTCTCGCTAATGGTATCTGTTTTCATTATGATTTTACCAGAGAGATTATTTATTAAAGTTGATTTTCCCACACCCGATGAACCAAGCAAACAGTATGTTTTTCCTTTAAGTATATATTCGTTTATTACTTCAAACCCCATTGAAGTCTGGTTACTAATGGGTATAACTGGAATATTATTAATTCTTGATTTTATATTATTCACAATTTGGGTAACTCGATTATCATCAATCAAATCAATTTTACTTAATACAACTATTGGTTTGACTTTTGATGAATGACAAATAGTTAGGTATCTTTCTAATCGATTTATACTAAAATCTCTATCAATGGCTTGAATAATAAAAGCAGAATCAACATTGGCTGCAATAATTTGAATCTCACCAAAATGGCCAACCGCTTGCCTTTTGATTAAAGAAAATCGTGGAAATATTTGATGAATAATTGCTTGGAAAGAATCGTAAGCTGTAAAAGCAACCCAATCACCAACTGCAGGGTAATCTTCGCGAGTTTTAGCCGTAAAACGTAGGTTTCCGGTTATCTCAGCTTCAAATTCTCCATTAGCTGCTTTAACAATGTACCGTTCTTTATGTTCGGTAATAACCCTGCCTATCTCAAAATGTTCGAGATTATTATCAATCTTAAATTTTTCAAAACCAGCATTATATCCAAGTTCTTCTAATCTCATAATAATTGATAATTGAACGAATTAGTTATTGGGCTCTTGTCATTGGGAATTTCTGTGATTTCTCTATTCCATTGACAATGCCTGAAATTACTGCAACAAGAGAATCGTTTGAAATCTGTTTATAAACAATTTTTTGAGGGTAATCGTGTTTTGGATTCTCAAATACAAGCTGGTTATTTGATATAGAACTAAGTTTGAAAATAATTGACTTTCCTCCGTTTTGATTCTTAACTGTAGGCATATAAAATAACTCGTTGCCTCTTTCCTCAAGGTTAATACTCTCCGATGTAACAGTATCAATGCCAACAATAAAAAAGCTAGAGCCTATAAAAATTGAATCGTTTTTCTTCTCCCAAATTTCCTGCAGAGCTCCTTCTGTAGATACATTCTGCCATTTTCCGATTAACCAAGTTGCCTTATTAAGTTGGCTATATCTTGTAATACTAGCATCATTAGTTTTTAAGCTAGACGAATTCGTACAAAACATAAATGCAACCACTGTTAGCAGAGCGGTATAAAAAACTGGCCTTTTCATTGGTATTCTTCGTTAAATTCAATAAAAATAAACAAAAAGAACAGAGATTTAAAAAATTAGAACTCTATCAACCATCAACAATAAAACCCTAAAATCCAAAGTCAACAGCTTACAACCTCTCACTAACTCTTTGTATAGCTGGATTTTTTCATACCAAGAGAAAACACAAGGAGATTACCTTAGCTTTTTTTATTTATAGAAAAGTATCCCGTTAATTATCGGTTTCAATTATGAAAACCAAATTATTAAAAGGTTTTAATCGTTATCGAATAGAATATTTCATTATCCTCTGTTTCAACAAAGTTATATGTAAAAGTATTTTTTGTGAGCCTAGCTATTTCAATTAAACCCATGCCACCATTATTCTCTTCAAATGGATAGGAATTGGCAAGTTTTTGCCTATAAAGAGACTCAAGTTCTTGTAAACTTTTTGATTTAATAGTTCTTAAAGTACTCTTTAAATTTTCATAATCTTCACGATTAATAAAATTTGAACATTCAATATACAAATCACCAGTAATATATTTTATGGCAAAAATTCCCTCTTTCATTCCATTCAGGGTTTTACCATGCTTTGATACATTTTGAATTACCTCAATTATAGATATAATATTCTTAAGGCTATGCGGATCAATTGCACCATTTCTAAGGAAATTGGCATGAAGCATCTCAATCAAATTGGAGTTTGATGAGCTTGAAAAATCACCTTTATACATTAAAAGAACACCATCTTCAGTTAGTTTCTTGTAAATCGATTCAGTTGATTTGATTTTTACTTTATGTTCTTTGTAATCGGTGCTAATAGATATTTCAACACCTAATAGAAGTAACGAAAACCCTTCGGTAAGAGAAATAATAGTCTTTTTAAGTGGCAAGCCTGATTTTCTAACCATTTCTATTAATCCTAACCCAGCACCCCCTTTTCCGGATACAGATCCATGAAAGAGCATTTCTTGTTGAAACGATTTTAATTCTTTAACATCAAGAGAATTAATGTAATCAATCTGCCGATTTAAGTTTTCAATCATATTATCTTCGATCACATTTGCTGATGTAATAGCAATTCTGTCATCTAAAATGCTAATCTGATAGAAGTCCTTATTGTATTGTATTTCAGAAATATCATTTTTCTCAATAATACCATGTCGGATTATGTTCTGAAAACTTTCAATAATTACCAAAGATGCTTTTTTTGAAATCTTAGCAAAGTGCTCATTTTTTGAGATATAGGATTCGCTCAAATCGATAAGACTAAATGTAATGCTATCGGAAAAGACTCCAAAATATGCTAAACAAATTTTCTCATCTTTAAGGCTTTCGAATAGACTATACATAAAGTTTGCTTTGATTTAAATATGTTCAAATTTAGATATATTATCAGCAAAATGAAATTTAATGCCAAACTCAAAATCAGTTTCTCTAGCTCTCCGTTTCGTAAAACATCTTGTAAAACTTCATGTTCTTCTCCTTGTCGAAGCCAGATTCAATCAGCTCGCGATTACCATGGATGTAGACGTGGAAGTTTTTATCGAGCTTAATTACAGTTTTAAAGAATTTTTGTGATTGCTTGGTAGCATCTACCGATATTTTGAACTCGTTGGGCAGGTTATAGCCTAGCTCTGCCTCGTAACTCTTTTTATACTCCTGAAATGCCTCAATAACCTCGGGTTTTTTAATTACTTTTTCTTCAAAAGTATCTTGATCAAAGGTTTCGTTATTCTTGAAAAAATCACGAGTTTTGGTAAGCATCTCGGTTTGCTGAATCATGGGGAAGCTATTCTGTGGGTTAATCACATCCTGCACAAATCCTTTACAAAGTTCAATGGCCGACTTAGTTTGATAAAAGTCGTTATCACGCATCTTAACACGCAAAAAATTATCGACCCAATACTTGGCTTCCTCCTTGTTCGTATTATCGATAACGCAGAGCTTGTAGCCATGCTCCTTCTCAGTATTAAAAATTAAGCAACCCTTATCAAGGTGCTTTACGTTTGTACCAAACTCGCAGCTAAGGTTGAACGATGCGCCGCTGCGGTTTACTTTTAGAAATTTATCTTTGGTTTCGGCCTTAAAGATGCCAATGGCATCGGCCAACTCATCCTCAACCACGCACCCACGAATGGATACAATATAAAGTTCTCCCTCCTTGATGTTTGGGTGATTGGTTACACGCTTTAGGTGTCGTGCAATATTTTGCGATGACTCTATAAGCGTTTTGGTATCGTCGAATAGTTCCGAAATAGATCGGAA
>JBPXJX010000717.1:0-2852 GCA_051715525.1 Bacteroidales bacterium | reverse complement strand
TTTATTGTTCTCTTTTTCTTTGTTAAGTGTAATTAAAACAATGAAAATTTAACATAACGCTTTGGATTTGCCTTTAAATCCCTTAGCAACAGGTCAAGGTTTCGTGACGCGTTCTCAATATTATGGTATAATGAGTCATTCTTAACAAGATTACCAATGGTCCCTTTTCCTGAATTAATGCCAGTTATAACATGATTAAACTGCCTCATGGCTGAATCGACTTGAATCATTGTTGAAGCGAACTTGATCTTTGCGATAGTATCGCTGATGGATGAAAAATTCTTAACAATCTTTGTAATATCCTTATTGTTATTCTTCAGGTTTGAGCTAATTGACTCCATATTAATAAAAATCTTTCTTAACGTTCCATTTGGGCTAAGTGAAGTATCGAGTTCGGAAGCTGTCTGGTTAATACTATATAATGCCTTATTAAGGTTTGCAAAGCTTTGGCTAAGCTGAGCGCGGTTCTCCTCGTTAAACAATTCAGACATAATCTTTAGGGTGGATTCGAATTCTTTCATCAAAGCCTCAGCACGTTGTTTTACAGGTGCAATTTGGTGCCCCAGCTGATCTATCAAACCCGTTTCAATTTGTGCTTTAAGAGTATCTCCAGGACTTATATACTTACTACCCCGGGTAACCTCAAGCTTAATGGCTTTTCCGCCAATTATACTCGTGCTAATCATCTTAGCAATAGTATTTTCAGGAATTTTGTACTTTTTACCTATTAAAAGGGTAACCAAAAACCTGCCTGTGTTTCCCTCCTCAAATTTGATGTTTTTCACCAAACCAACTTTAAAACCATTAATTAGAACAGGATTAGTGTTCTCAAGCCCATCAACTTGGTCGAATATTGCATAATACTGATAGTTTTGACTAAAGATATTCTTTCCTTTCAAAAAGTTTATCCCCCAGAACATTGCAGCCAAACATAGTACTGCAAAAAAACCAATTTTCGTCTCGCGGGTAATACTTATCTTCATAATTTTTATAATGATAGTTCTTTTAATGCAGTATCGAGCGGTACTATTTTGTTTCCCTTAAGTGCAATGATAAAAGCACCCGGAAAACTTTTTTTAACCTTATTGTAAAGTTCAACAATTTCTTTGTATGATTTTTTATTCCCAATGGTATATTTATAAATCCCTTCAGCTTTTATCTCATCAATCCCCTTATAGTTTTTAAAGTTCTTAGGAGTTATGGGAATTCTTTTTTTTGATGATTTTAATTGAACTTTAAAGTTTATATCAACTTGGCTTTTGGTATTAACCACAACATCTACTTCGGGCTTTAATGTATCATCACTAACCACTTCGCTTTTAACTATTGATGATGAGGTTGTTGTATGGTTATCAATTAATCTTTTATAATCGCTAAATGCCTTCAGAATTGCAGCTGCGACAAGTTCTTGACCTTCTTTTGAATTTAAAAATTCTTCTTCGCGAGTATTGCTCAAGAAACCTACCTCTATTAATATACTTGGCATTGAGGTTTTCCAAAGAACCAGAAAACCTGCTTGCTTCACACCTCTATCAAACCTTTTTGCCTGAGCCTTTATCTCATTTTGAACATTGTTGGCTAGTTTAAGGCTTTGATCGAGGTATGCATTTTGCATCAGATTAAAAATGATAAAGGATTCTGTAGATTTTGGATCGTATCCCTCGTATTTAGATGAATAGTCCTCTTCATAAGCAATAACAGCATTCTCGCGCATTGCTACATCAAGGTTTTCGTCCGATTTATGCAACCCAAGTACATACGTTTCGGCTCCGTATGGGCTTTTACTAGGATTTGCGTTACAATGAATGGATATAAATAAATCAGCCTTTTCTGCATTGGCAATTTTTGTCCGCTCATCAAGGGGAACAAATACATCCTCCTTACGAGTGTAAACTACTTCAACATCTTTGAAGGATTCTTGAATAAGTTTACCCGCCTTTAATGAAACGCTAAGGGTGATATCCTTTTCGCGAGTATGGCCTCCAAGTGCGCCCGGGTCGCTTCCTCCATGACCAGGATCAAGCACTAATTTCCTCAACCCAGTGCTTTGCTGAACTTGGCCAAAGGCACTGAAATTGAAGACAAAAAACATCAAAGCAACACTAAAAAGTGTTAATACCTTAAAAAATGTTGATTTAAAAACAAATTGCATTAATTACCCTTAACGATTTTTTAACTAGTTTTGAGCGCGATTTCAAATTTACTAAACACAAAAATACTACTTAAATTGCATTTCAGGCTACTTGTACTTTTTTTTCTTGCTTTTCCTTTCGTTGGTCAAACTACTGAAAAGACCAACAAAAACCTTATTGACAATTATTTAAGACAAGATACTATACCCCAAAAAGATACCACTAAAAAGACTAAAAAGGATCCAACATTTACCGATCCTATTTTTAGTAATGCCAAAGACTCAACCGTTTACTCGTTAGATGGGAAAAGGGTTTTTCTGTATGGCGATGCAACAGTAAACTACCAGAATATTGAACTTAAGGCTCAATACATTGAGTTTGACATGGAAAAAAAGGAGGTGTTTGCCAAAGGGTTACCTGATAGTACTGGTAAAAATGCAGGTCGACCTATTTTTAAAGAGGGGAATAACAAGTTCACCATGGATGATATTTTCTACAATTTTGGCACGAAAAAAGCTAAAATTAACGGTGTTGTTACTGAACAGGATGGTGGATTTATGCATGGAGAAGAAACAAAGATGATGCCCGATAAATGCGTCAATATCTCAAATGGTAAATTTACTACCTGCGATCAGCTTCATCCCCATTTTTATATTGCTATCACAAAGGGCAAAGTTATTCCCAACGATAAAATTATTGCTGGTCCTGCATACCTTGTTA
>JBPXJX010000716.1:0-1310 GCA_051715525.1 Bacteroidales bacterium | reverse complement strand
TATTTATCATAATTTAAACCCAGGTTTGGCTAAGGGTAGTGGTGATCAATCTATGCTTAATGAAATAAAAATTCCAAATAATTATGCATTTGAGCATGGTGTTTTTGCAATGAATGAGCAAACAATTGGAGATAAACTAATTATTAAATATGGTTTACGTCTTTCAATCTTTCAAAATGTAGGCAAAGCAACCATTTATAATTACAATGCTAACCATGAGTCAATTGATTCTACTGTTTATGGTAAAGGAGATATAATTAATACCTACGCTAGATTAGAACCCCGATTGGGTTTGACCTTTGCCTTTAATAAAAGTAATTCAATTAAAGCTAGCTACTCAAGAACATATCAGTATATTCAGCAGGCTTCCAATTCCCAAGCAGGAACACCCCTTGATATTTGGTTTCCAGCATCACCAAATATTAAACCGCAGAAATCTGATCAGTATGCAATCGGGTTCTTTAAGAATATTATGGACAATTCAATTGAAACATCAGCTGAAGTATATTATAAGAAAATTGATGATATAGTTGATTATAAAGATTTTGCAAACTTATTATTGAACGAAAAACTAGAAGGTGAACTTAGGATTGGAAAAGGGAGAGCATATGGAATGGAATTAATGGCTAAAATAAACCGCGAAAAATTTAATGGCTGGGTTAGCTATACATATTCAAGGGCATTTAGAACAACACCCACTGTAGAGAATGGAAAAGAGTACAGAGCATCATATGATAAACCACATAGTGTATCGGTTGTATTCAGCTACGATTTTTCGAAAAGAGTTACCCTTTCTATGAATTGGCTTTATTCTACAGGACAACCTTTAACAGCTCCTGTTGGAAGGTATGAGGTTGATGGAAATATTATTCCAATTTACTCTAAACGAAATGCAGAAAAATTCCCTGACTATCATCGTTTAGACTTATCCTTACTGATAAAAACTAAGAGAAGTCTTACCCATAAATGGAAAGGTGAATGGAACATATCAATATATAATGTCTATAATAGGAAAAATGCTTGGGCCATAAATTTTGTGCAGGATAAAATGAATGGCAATTCTACCTATGCTGAGAAAACATATTTATTTCCAATAATACCTTCGGTTACATACAACTTTAAATTTTAAAATTATGATAAAAAAAATTCAAAACTATACAGCAAAATCACTAATTGTATTGGTAATGATCGGGTTATTTCAAGCTTGTACCGAAAAAATTGACATTGATCTTGATAGTACCAATACTCGTTGCATTATTTATGGTGAGATTACAACCGATACTACATCTCATAAGGTAACAATTACAAAA
>JBPXJX010000715.1:0-4573 GCA_051715525.1 Bacteroidales bacterium | reverse complement strand
TACGCATAAACACATAATTCCATTCGTTTGTTGAAATATCTAGCTTACGCGATATCCAGAAATCGCCATTCCCTGAGTTTTCAACTGATGCAACAAGCACACAGTTCTTAACATTTGCACTATTATAGTAAACTTCTGATTCAACATCTAGGGTAGAAATACTATCGGTCCAAATTGAGTCAAGGGAGACCTCATAACCTTTAGAGAAGCCATTTGGAGGAACAATGTTTGATAATTTACCAGAGTGGCACAGCTTGTTGGTGGTATTAGAAATGCCCGATTCGAAATCTTGTTTCGCTTCAAAAACCAATTTTGGAGATGAAATACTATCCTTGCCAAAAAGGAGATAATCTGCCCTCCTGTTCTGCGGATTATCATAAAAGTCTATCTTTTCCCAAACAATTGTGACCTTACTGCTATAAAGACTCTCATTTGAGCATCTAAATCTTATAGCTACAACTGTTGGCTCAATCTCATTATTAAAAGGGTTTTGAGTAAATGGGTTTACCCAAATGCCATCTCTAGCAACCGATTCAACAATTCGATAGCTAATCTGCTTTCCATTATCAAGTTCGAGGTCAATAAAAAGCGCTTCACCCTTATAAAGAAATGATTTTATAGTGTTAAGAAGGTTTCCTTTGCAAAAGAACTTAGCCCTAACAATGGCATCATCAATTTTAGGAACATCAATCCAGCTATTCCATGAAACCGTTTCGTGTTTTACATCTGTTGCAGGTAGAAATTTATTTGTTGAGTTTTTCTTTAACAGCAGCAAGTTCTCCTCTTTTCGAATTATACTATAGCTATTTAGTATTTGATAAATGGTCTTAGGTTCATCGCTAAGCATATAACGACCATCAACAGAACCAAATTTGCCATAGTTCCAATCATCAACTTCATGAATAAGAATAAACTCAGGCCCTGATTGGTTCTGAAAGTTTTTTGCCGATTCGTTATCGAGCCAACTAGAAAATGCTCCAGACTGCAATGTTGTTCGTGGCTTCCAGTTTAATTTGTTGGCAGGAATATAGCTAAAATCCCAGGGATAAATATCAACTGTCGATTTTCCAATTTCTTGAATCATTGCTCTCGATAATCGACTTGGTTTAATGTTCTCTTCTGATATTTTCTGGTATCTTTCTATAAAACCTCTAAAATCAAAAACAACCTCATTAAAACTTTTAATTCCAGTAAGGTTTATATTAAAACTTGCATTTGAATCAATATTTTTAAGGTTTCCCCATAAAGAAGCGATACTCAGTATCGGTAATAAATACAAAAGCGAATTTATCCTTTTTGTAGTAAGAATAATAACAACCCACAAAACAATTGTAAAATTTAATAGATATAAGAAATAACTAGACTCTTCGCGTAATATCGAATACTTCCACATTAAAAAGAGAGGAAAAATTAATATGATATAAAAGAACCGCGACTCTTTACTCTTAAATATTGTAGGGGCTGCAAATATGGTTAGCAAAAATAAACCAAGCAGTAGCCAATTGTTATCGGGGAACAGTGCAAGTGCAGATGAGTAGCCAATTACAAGCATAAAAATGCTCCATGCTGCATTAACTAAAAGCGATAAGTTCTGAAAAATTGCTAACCCAACTATTAAAAAAAACAAAACCGATAGAATAGCTAAAATAGCACTTTGCCTTATGTTTCGTTGTTTCCAATAATCGTAAACCAAAAAAACAATAACAATACCAAGGGAATTTACTCCAATTGAGGATTTAATAAATAGTCCTAATGTGCCTAATATTACTGCTATTACAAAAAATAAATAGTTTCGCTTTTGCCAGAAATTGAATATTAGCAAAGCTGTACACCCAATTATTGCAAAATCGATATTTAATATAGCTGCTGCAATTACGATTAGAATAAAGTTAATGGTCTGTCTTAATCTGCTCTCGGCTTGACCTATTTTAAACAAAAGAAAAATAAAAAAGAACTTTATAATAGAGAGAAAAATCAAAGCATAAAGTACATTATTCCCAAGAACCACAGGGTGTTTTAGAAATCCAAGAATACCTATCGGAAAAATCAAATGTTTAAGAAATTCATAGCTATTAATGAACAGATAATTTAATCCCCACACGTAAGGAGAATCGAGGCCTACAGTAAAATCGGGCTCTATTTTTGGGAAAGTAAGAATAAAAATGGCTATAGTAAGGATGCCATTCTTTAAGTTCTCTTTACTTACAATGGTTGTTTTTATCATGCTTCATAAGTAAACAAGTTATAAAAGTAATATAATTGCTCCGAAATATTAATCTTTCATATCTAATCCCCTACAAAACATTTACATTTGTATATCTGTTAGTTAATTAAAACTATCAGTATTTATTTATATTATGAAAGACAAAAAGAAAAAACACGACAAGAAGGCTAAAAAAGGCATTCGAAAGAAAGATTTAATTAAGGAAATTCTAGCGCTATTCTCCGCAAATCCATCATATACTTATAACTATAAGCAAATTGCTAAAGAGCTTAACATCAAGGACGATGGGCCACGTATGATGATAACCGAAGTACTTTACGAGCTGAAGTTTAGCGGAGCGCTCGAGGAGGTTTATTTGGGTAAATTTAAGCTTAAAGCTCAGGTTGGATATGCCTTTGGAACAATAGAGATCAACAATGATGGCACCGCCAATGTAACCACCGAGGATAATCGCGAGATAATTATACCAGAATTTCGCCTCAACCATGCGCTACATGGCGATAGGGTTCAGGTTTTAATCTCTCATCGGATCAGGAGAAATCTTCCCGAAGGCGAGGTGGTTAAGGTTATTGAACGCGCTAAGCGTAACTTTGTGGGAACAATTAACCTTGAGCGCAACTACGCTTTCCTAATCCCCGATAATAAGCAGATGCCTTACGATATCTTTATCGCCCAAAAGGATCTGAAAAAAGCAAAAAATGGTCAGAAGGTTATTGCTCGCATTACCGATTGGCCATCAAACATGAAGAATCCGAATGGTGAGGTTATTGAAGTACTGGGTAGTCCGGGTGTTAACGAGGTTGAAATGCATGCAATTCTTGCTGAATTTGAACTTCCATATCGATTCCCAGAGGAGCTAAATGCTGTTGCCAGCAAAATAAGCGAGGAGATTACCACAAAGGATTATAACCAACGTCGCGATTTTAGGGATATTCCAACCTTCACCATCGACCCGGTTGATGCGAAGGATTTCGACGATGCCCTATCATTCAAGGTTTTGCCTAATGGCAATTACGAGGTTGGTGTTCACATCGCTGATGTTACACATTACGTTGAGCCCAATTCGCCAATAGATGTTGAAGCATTAGAGCGAGCAACCTCTGTTTACCTTGTAGATAGATGTGTTCCAATGCTACCCGAAAGGCTATCGAACTTTATTTGCTCTCTTCGTCCAAATGAGGAGAAGCTTTGCTTCTCGGCTGTTTTTGAAGTAAACGATGCTGCTGATATCCTTAATACTTGGTTTGGTAGAACTGTTATTTACTCACAGCGTCGTTTTACTTACGAAGAAGCACAAACAGTTATAGAAACTCGTAAGGGCGATATGCTGAAAGAAATACTCAAACTTCATGATCTGGCTCAAACCCTAAGGAAAAAACGTTTCAAATCGGGAGCAATTGGCTTTGAGCGCACCGAGGTAAAATTTGATCTTGATAAAACAGGAAAACCTCTTGGCGTCTTCTTCAAAGAGAATAAGGAATCTAACCAGCTAATCGAGGAGTTTATGCTCCTTGCCAACAAAAAGGTGGCCGAACTTATTGGGAAAGTAAAAGATAAAGAGCGCGAAAAACCCTTTGTTTATCGTATTCACGACAAACCCAATACTGAAAAATTCGACTCGTTCCGCAGCTTTATAACCCGCTTTGGTTATAATATCGAAGGTGGAGGCGAAAAGCAAATCAGCAAATCGCTAAATAAACTGATGGAAGATGTGAGGGGCAAAAAGGAGCAAAACCTTATTGAAACACTTGCCCTGAGGACGATGGCTAAGGCTCGATACTCAACCAATAACATTGGTCACTACGGGTTGGCTTTTCAACACTATACACACTTTACATCGCCTATTCGTCGATACCCCGATATGATGGTTCATCGACTATTAGCACATTACCTAAAGCATGGTGCTCCCGAAAACCAAGAGGTTCTAGAAAAGCAGTGTAAGCATTCGTCGGAGATGGAGGTTCGCGCTTCGGAAGCCGAGCGTGCATCGATAAAGTATAAGCAGGTTGAATACATGTCGGATAAAGTTGGTCAGATATTTTCTGGTGTAATCTCTGGCGTAACCGGTTTTGGAATTTTTGTTGAGCTGGTTGAAAGTAAATGCGAGGGTTTAGTGCCCATCCGTGAACTGGATGATGATTTCTATGAGTTCGACGAGGATAACTACTGCTTGGTTGGTAAGCAAACATCTAAAAAGTTTCAGCTGGGCGATGAGGTTAAAATTGAGGTTTGGCGGACAAATCTCGCTAAAAAACATCTCGACTTTAAACTTGTTAGCGATAATCCTATCAAACAAACATCTTTTAAAAAGCAGATGAAACCTAGAAGAAAACGTTAATAATAAACCTA